>CAYRLR010000569.1:0-2502 GCA_964424975.1 uncultured Anderseniella sp. | reverse complement strand
CCCGAACGGAGTATTTTCACGCTCGACTGATAACTGGCTTTAACACCTGGTTCGCCGTTTGTGAACATCATCATCAATGGCAAAAGCAAGATTTGTCCAAAGGGAAAACCGAAGCCACGCCGCTTGTCGTTGCCGGCAAAAGCCTTGCATCCAAAAACACGGTCGCTCAATCTGGCTCCATCCGCTCAAGCACATTGCCCTCTTGCGAAATGTCACATCTTGTGGTGCCTATGAGCCGCAAAAAACATCATTTACTGACGAGTGTGACACATGGAAATCCAACGCCCCTACCTCCTGTTTCTCGGCGATGTTCACGACCAACTGGCGGCCAAGACCGCACAAGGCGTTGTCGACTGGCGCCCGGACTGGTGCCTCGGACAGATGCGACTCGAAGGCTGCAAGGCCGACACCGGTCTGACAGACATGACAATTGATGAAGCGGTCGCCGCCGGCGCACGCACATTCGTGGTGGGCGTGGTGAATGCTGGCGGCGTATTGCCGGATCACTGGATTTCCGAGGTCGTCAAGGCAATCGAGGCCGGCATGAATATCGCCACCGGTCTGCACAGGCGCCTGTCGTCAATTCCCGAGATTGCCGAAGCTGCCGCAAAACACGGTGCCCAACTGCATGATGTGCGCTTTTCAGATGTGTCCTTCACCACTGGCAAGGGCACCAGGCGATCCGGCAAGCGGATACTGGCTGTTGGCACGGACTGCTCGGTCGGCAAGAAATACACCGCCCTCGCGCTTGACCAGGAGATGCAGAAACGCGGCATGAAGTCGGACTTCCGCGCAACCGGACAAACCGGGGTGCTGATCTCCGGTCGAGGCGTCGCGCTCGATGCCGTTGTCGCCGATTTCATCTCGGGCGCTGCCGAATGGATCAGCCCTGCCAATGACGATGATCACTGGGATTGTGTCGAAGGTCAGGGCTCGTTGTTCCACCCGTCATTTGCAGGTGTTTCACTTGGCCTGCTGCACGGCTCACAACCGGATGCATTCGTGGTGTGCCATGAACCGACGCGCACCAGGATGCGCGGCGTGGACCATGCCCTGCCGACCATCCAGCAGGTCATTGATCGCAATATCGAGGATGGCAAGTTGACCAATCCGGACATTCAGTGTGTCGGCATCTGCGTCAATACGCAAAATTTGCCAGAGGATGAAGCCAGGGATTACCTGTCAAGTCTGGCCGCGGAATATGGCCTGCCCTGCGTTGATCCGATCCGCACGGGCATGGCGCCCATCGTTGATGAAATTCAAAAGCGGTATCCATCCTGATGTCGGCTTCGCGTAGATTTTCCGTCGCCCATGAAAGCTGGCCCATCGCAGGAAGCTTTTCCATTTCACGCGGCACCAAGACGACGGCCGAAGTCATCAAGGTCACAGTGGAGCAGGACGGCGCGGTAGGCGTCGGAGAAAGCGTGCCGTACGCACGCTATGGAGAAACCATCGACGCAACACTGGCCGCAATGGCTGCCGCGCGCGCAGACATAGAAGCAGACTGTACCCGGGCAGACGTGCCGGGAATACTGGCCCTGTATGCGGCCCGCAATGCCCTGGACTGTGCGTTATGGGACCTGGAAGCCAAGCTTACCGGAATACCGGTCTGGCAACTGGCCGGACTGGACAAAGCGCCCGAACCGATCATCACCGCCTATACGCTGAGCCTCGACACACCGGAAAAAATGGCCGCGGCCGCGGCCCGGGCAAGCGGGCGCCCGCTGCTCAAGATCAAGCTTGGCGGCCAAGGTGACCACGAACGCCTGCGCGCCATCCGCGCAGCTGCTCCCGATACCCGCCTGATTATCGATGCCAACGAGGCCTGGAAGCCGGCCGACCTCGACAATCATCTGGCAGTGTGTGCCGAGACAGCGGTTGAACTGGTTGAGCAACCGCTGCCGGCAGATGACGATGATGCATTGAGCGGCCTGGGCAAGACCGATGTGCTGATCTGCGCCGACGAGAGCGTCCACGGCAAGGAAGACCTGTACAAGCTGGCCGGCAAATACACGGCCATCAATGTCAAGCTCGACAAAACCGGCGGACTGACTGAAGCGCTCGCGCTGGCACATGCCGGGCGTGAACAGGGTTTTGAGATCATGATCGGCTGCATGCTGGCAACATCGCTGGCCATGGCACCCGGTCACATTGTGGGCCAGCACGCGCGCGTGGTTGATCTCGATGGCCCGTTGTTGCTGGCAAGGGATCGCGAGCCTGGTATCCGCTATGAGGGATCGCTGATGTATCCACCACCAGCAGACCTTTGGGGCTAACCCGCTGTCCGTCTCTTCATTACGAGACCCAGTACCAGGGCAACGCCGCACATCGCAGCCATCCATAGATAGCCGAGCGCTGCATGTGCATTGTACGCCCAGCCGGCCAGTGCTATTGCACATGTCATGATGATGCCGCCGGAAATCGCCCCGAAAACCCCTTGGGCTGTTCCCGCATAATCAGCATCCATGAAGCGGCGCACATAGTAAATCGGTCCGAGATGGG
>CAYRLR010000568.1:0-2505 GCA_964424975.1 uncultured Anderseniella sp. | reverse complement strand
TGTAACTGCGCGCGGCATTCCACGATAGCCGGCAACAGAGGCAATCGGTGCGATCTGGCCGGCCCGCCTCTGTCTCATGGCGGGCAGCACAGCGTCGATCACATTGACCGCGCCTTCATAGTTGACGCGCATTGCCCTGGTGGAATCGTCCGCGCGGAAACTTTCCACGTCCCGGATAATCCAGACGCCTGCCGCCGGTATGACAAGGTCTATCGGTCCGATGTCCGCCGCGATTGCCTCCGCCGTTTTCCGGCAGGCTGCAAGGTCGGTTACATCAAGCGGGTAACTGCGAATATTGCCGTGGTCATCGGCAAGCACAGCCAGTGTGTCGACCGAGCGCGCCGATACCGCCACGGTGGCGCCGCGACCGGCAAGATCGATCGCAAGCCGGCGGCCGATGCCGGAACTCGCGCCGGTAATCCAGATGGTTTTCCAGGGAAGCGGGTGTTGTTGCATGCGCGCGAACGGTCAGATGCCGACGATAGGTTGCAGCAATCGCGGCATCAGACCCTTGAAACGCGCAGGCGCTTCGGTGGCGATCAGGCAAATGCAATCCTCGCCGGCCTCGATCACCGGCTGATGTTCTATGTCCTCATCCAGATCGGCAACATCACCACGGGCAAAGCGACCTATCTGGTCACGATAGGCACCGCGCAGGATCAATGTCATTTCCTGTCCGACATGACCGTGGTCGGGCAGTTTCTGGCCGGGGCGCACCTTCAGCAGATACAGGCTGGAGCCATCAGGATGTTTCTCGATCACATGCAGGCCGACACCGGGTCCTATTGTCTTCCAGCGCACCTCATCAAGTTTACGGTCGAGCACGCGCGCAACCGGCGCGGGCAATGACGGGTCTGCACCGCGATCGGCCTGGCCTGGCAATTTCGGTTGAATCCAGTCGCTGCCGTCAATGCGTTCAAACATGGACGACAGGGCCCCGGCACTCAACTGCTCTGGCTCACCCGTCTCCAGCAAGGCCGCTCCCACGGCTTCTGCCTTGCGCACCCTGGCACGGCACTGATCGCACATGGCAACATGACCGGCAGCCACCACAGACAGGCAACTGGCCAGGCAGCCACCCGCATATGCCATCACAGTGGCGTCGTCGAGATGAAAGGCGATCTTCATTTCAAGCCCTCCAGAACCGACGCCATCTTGCGATAGGCCAGCCGCATTCTCGATTTGACGGTGCCGAGAGGCACATCAAGCTTGTCTGCTATTTCGGCTTGCGTCATGTCGTCCATGAACGCCATCACGATGACCTGGCGCTGATCATCCGGCAAAACCTGGAGCGCTTCGGTGACCGCTGCGTCCTGTTGCCTGCCGATTACGATGTCATCGCTGGCCGGATCATCGCTGGCTTCCTCGTAATCGTCGATATCGGTAAAATACCGTGACCCTTCCCGGCGCAACCGGTCGATGCGCAAATTGCGGGCAATGGTATAAATCCACGTCGTAACCGATCCCTTGCCGGGAGAAAACATGCCAGCCTTGTTCCAGACCGCAATCATGGCGTCCTGGACCAGATCTTCAGCCAGTTCGGCATTGGCGCCCTTGCGCATCATGAAACCCTTCAACCGCGGGCCGAAATGCTCAAAAAGTTGAGCAAACGCCTGACGGTCGCGGTGTTCAGCGACGTCTTTCAGGAGCCGGGCAAACAGCTCAGCCTGTGGGCTTTTGCCGGTTTTTCGGCGGATACCATCGGTCACAACAGGGACAATCACCATAGAAACAGTCTCAGGCTTGGTTGCAGATACTCAAACTACGCTGATGGCGCAGTTCCGGATCAACCAGGCTGACCGGTTATTGTTGGCAGGACTTTGGGATCAGGATGATGCCCGGTCTTTACAACCGGAACCATCAACCTGATCGTTGCAAAAATTCCGCTACCTTGGTGACAGGATCATGACCATCTGACGGCCTTCCATCTTGGGCTCGTATTCCACCTTGGCAAAGTCATCCGTGTCGGTCTTGACCTTCTGCAACAGGTTGAAACCAAGCTCGGTATGGGCCATTTCACGACCACGGAAGCGCATGGTCACCTTGACCTTGTCGCCTTCATCAAAGAACCGCTTCATGGCGCGCATCTTCACATCATAGTCATGCGTGTCGATGCCGGGGCGCAACTTGATTTCCTTGACTTCGATAACCTTCTGTTTTTTCTTGGCTTCGTTGGCCTTCTTCTGGGCCTGGTATTTGTATTTGCCGTAATCCAGCACCTTGCAAACAGGTGTGTCGGCGTTCGGAGACACTTCGACGAGATCCATCCCGGCTTGTGCTGCGACTTCCAGCGCGTCTTCAATTTTCATGACGCCGCGCTTTTCACCTTCCGCATCAATCAACAGCACATTGGCATTGGTGATCGCTTCGTTCATACGTGGTCCGTCATCCTTGGGCGGCATTTGCCCGTTCATCGGTCTGCGAATGGTATAATCTCCTTAGGGTTTTGCGGCTGGTATGGTCCAAATACCGCAAGAGGGTTCAATCTGTGTAAAAACGCACCTA
>CAYRLR010000567.1:0-2506 GCA_964424975.1 uncultured Anderseniella sp. | reverse complement strand
CAATCGCGGGCAGTTTGCACGCGGGCTATCAACCGATCTGGCACCGCGATGTCGAGCGTGCCGGAAACAAAACCTAAGAGGCGACAATCAGATGAAGCTTGTACGTTATGGCAGACCCGGCAAGGAAAAACCGGGCCTGATCGATGGGGATGGGAAACTGCGCGATCTGTCGGGTCGCATTGATGACATCACGCCGGAGCAACTGTCCGACAAGGCGCTGGCCAAGCTGGCCAGGATCAACCCGGACCGCCTGCCGCTGGTGCGTGGCAAGCCCCGTTTCGGGCCGCCGCTGACCGGCATCGGCAACTTCGTCTGTGTCGGCCTGAACTACACCGATCACGCCGAGGAAACCGGCCATCCGATTCCCACCGAACCGGTGATCTTCTCCAAGCACACAAGCTGCATTGCAGGTGCCTATGACGATGTGGTGCTGCCGAAGAAATCGGTGAAGACCGATTGGGAAGTGGAGATCGGCTTTGTCATCGGTGCGCAGGCCAAAAGCGTTCCGCAGTCGAAGGCGCTGAACCATGTCGCCGGTTATTTCGTGTGCAATGACGTATCCGAGCGCGAGAACCAGATCGAGCATGGTGGCCAGTGGGTGAAGGGCAAATCGCACGACACCTACGGACCCATCGGTCCATGGCTGGTGACCCGCGATGAAATACCAAACCCGCAAAAGCTCAACCTGTGGTGCGATATCAACGGCCAGCGCATGCAGGACGGCACCACGAAGAACATGATCTTCCCGATCAAGTTCATCGTGTCCTACCTGTCCCGGTTCATGACGCTTGAGCCCGGCGACATCGTCATTACCGGTACGCCTGCAGGTGTCGGTCTTGGCATGAAGCCACCGGTATTCGTGAAGCCGGGCGACGTCATGGAGCTTGGTGTCGACGGCCTCGGCTCACAGCGCCAGACAGTCGTGCGCGGCAAGCTCTAGAAAACACGGCCGCGGGTTGCGTCTTTTAACGACGCGGCCCGCCCTTGATCCATTCTTCCCGGCCGCTGCCGGTTACCTCGTGCAGCCCGGAAAACCCGTGTTCATCCAGCCGATCTATCAGGCCCTGCAGAATATCCGCGATGAGTTGCGGTCCCTGGTAAACCAGTGCGGAATAAAACTGCAGCAGGGACGCGCCGGCGCGCAGTTTCTGCCAGGCGTCTTCCGCACTTGCGATGCCGCCGACACCGATCAGTGGCAGCTTGCCGTCGGTCATGGCATGCATCCGGGCAAGCTGTACTGTCGACAGGCGGAACAATGGCGCGCCTGACAATCCGCCGGTCTCGCCCTTGTGTTTTGATTTCAGCGGCGGGCGCGAAATCGTGGTGTTTGACACGATGATCGCATCGACCTTCTGCTCGAGGCAGACCGCTGCGATGTCGTGCAGCTCGTCCTCGACCAGGTCAGGGGCTATTTTCAGGACCAGCGTCGCCCGGCGCCCGTCTGCCTTCGCGGCCCCGTCGATGGCCTCGCGGACCCGGCCGATCAGGGTTTCCAGTTCCTGCCTTGATTGCAGTGCGCGCAGGCCCGGCGTGTTGGGCGACGATATGTTGACGGTGATGTAGCTGGCCAGCTTGTTGAACACTGCAGCACCCAGCGCATAGTCGGCAATGCGATCGTCGGAGTCCTTGTTGGCACCGAGATTGACACCGACAATACCGCCGCGATGATCCCGGTCGGCCAGCCGGGCAAACACCTTCGGGTGCCCGACATTGTTGAAACCCATGCGATTGATCACCGCCCTGTCTTCGTCAAGACGAAACAGCCGCGGCTTGTCATTGCCGATCTGGGCACGCGGGGTAACCGAGCCAATTTCCACAAACCCGAAGCCCAGCCGCAACATGTCGTCAGGCACTTCGGCGTTCTTGTCAAAACCGGCCGCAAGCCCCAGCGGGTTGGGGAAATCGAGGCCCATGCACAGGACGTGCAGGCGGGTATCGCGCGGCACCGCATCCGCGGTCAGCAGGCCGGAGCGCAGCGTGGCGATGGTCAGATCATGGGCTGTTTCGGGACTGAACGCGTGCAGCAGTGGCCGGGTAACTGAAAACAGGCGGCTCATGTCAGGTCATCCGGGAACATATGCACGCCGGCATCATCCAGCGGCAGCGGCCATTGGCGCACCACCGATGACACCGGCAGCACGGCATAAAGATGCGGGAACAAGGCACCTGCGCGCGACGCCTCCCATTTCAGCCCTGCGCCCAGGTTTGCATCATCAATGGCAAGCAATATCAGGTTGGCCTGCCCGGAAAAATGTTTTGCAGCAGTGCCGCGCAACTGGTCCCGGGTCGAGAAATGAATGAAGCCGTCACGCCTGTCATCGCGCGAACCGGCATAGCGCCCGCAGGCGCGCGCTGCATCCCACTCGTCCCTGTCGATTATCTTGTAAATGGTTGTCATGCTGGCCGAGAACATATTGATCGGATAATGCCAAAACAAGCAGGCATTTGGCCCGTCTGTTAAGTTGCGCCGGAAAACCATGGCAGTCATGCGAACAAGAGCAATTGT
>CAYRLR010000566.1:0-2510 GCA_964424975.1 uncultured Anderseniella sp. | reverse complement strand
TGAATGGCGAAACGTACCAAGGGTAATGAAAGCCTTCGCGCTTCTTGGTGATCAGCGACAAATCCACCGGATAAGCACCGCCATTGGCAGACATCGCGGCTTGCTTGTTGGGGAACGGGCTGACAAACTTGTCTGCGGGCAGGCCGGGGCGCTCGAACATTTCGCCTTCAAGATTAGGGCCATCCATGACAGTTGCTTCTGCGGCCACGGCTTTCACCTCGGCTTCCGACAGTTCCGGTCCGCCCGGCTCGCCCAGATTGCGATAGTACATCTGCTTCATTGCATGACAGGCAGAGCAGACTTCCTTGTAGACCAGATAGCCGCGCTGCAATTGTGCCCGGTCGAAATGACCGAACACGCCTTCAAACGAGAAGTTGATATCTTCCGCATTGTGTTGCTTGCCCGCTGCGACAGCAGCTGTTCCGCCCAGAACCAGAGAGGTTCCCAGAGCAATGGCAGCAAGGAGTGTTTTGGTGGTCTTCATTGGTTCGTCTCCTGAATGCTGCTGTTACTCAGCCGGCTGGGCCGCGGGCTGCTTGTTGGTGGTCTTGGCCAGCACCGCATCCGATATGGATGACGGCAGCGGCTTGGGAGTCTCCAGCAGGCCAACAAGCGGCAGCAGAATGAGGAAATGTGCGAAGTAGTAGACAGTGGCGATCTGGCCCACGGTAATCCACCAGCCTTCCGGCGGATTGGCTCCGACAATGCCCAGGATGAAGAAATCGATCATCAGCAGCCAGAACAGCTGTTTGAAGATTGGCCTGTAGGCAGCGGAGCGGACCTTTGATGTGTCCAGCCACGGCAGCACGAACCACACCATGATTGACCCGAACATCGCGACCACGCCAAGCAGTTTGTCCGGCACGGCGCGCAGGATGGCGTAGAACGGCAGGTAATACCATTCAGGAACGATGTGTTCGGGGGTGACCAGCGGATTGGCCTCTTCATAGTTGATCGAGTGTCCGAGATAGTCGGGCGCAAAGAACACAAACGCCGTGAACACGATGAAGAACACCGACAACGCAAACGCGTCCTTTACGGTTGCGAACGGCGTGAAGGCAAGGGTGTCCTGACCGGATTTCACTTCAACGCCGGTGGGATTGCCCTGGCCGGTCACATGCAGTGCCCATACGTGCAGGATAACAACGCCAATCAGCACGAATGGCAACAGATAGTGCAGCGAGAAGAAGCGTTGCAAGGTGGCGTTGTCCACCGAGAAACCGCCCCACAGCCATGTCACAATGGCTTCGCCGAAGAATGGTACGGCAGAGAACAGGTTGGTGATGACTTTCGCGCCCCAGAAGCTCATCTGGCCCCACGGCAGCACATAGCCCATGAAGCCGGTTGCCATCATGACGAGGAAAATCGCCACGCCAAGCATCCACAGGATTTCACGGGGTGCCTTGTAGGACCCGTAATACATGCCGCGCGCAATGTGGATATAGACAGCGATGAAGAAGAACGATGCGCCAACGGCATGCCACTTCTGCAGGATGTTGCCGTAATTCACGTTACGACGGATATGTTCGACCGAATCAAATGCCATATCGACATGAGGCGTGTAGTGCATGACCAGCACGATGCCGGTGATGATCTGCGAGACCATCATGATCATCAAGATACCGCCGAACGTGTACCAGTAGTTCAGGTTGCGCGGCACCGGATAGCTGACAAAACTGTCATACATAAGCCGCGGCAATGGCAACCGGTCATCGACCCATTTCATCACGGGATTAGTCGGATTGTAAGTGGAGTGTCCGCTCATGATGTGTTCCCTCAGCCGATCTGGATCTTCACGTCGCTCAAGTATTTGTACTCGGGCACATGAAGGTTTTCTGGAGCGGGGCCTTTGCGAATGCGGCCGGCGGTATCGTAGTGCGAGCCATGGCACGGACAGAACCAGCCGCCATATTCGCCTTCATTCCCAATCGGCACACAGCCAAGGTGCGTACAGACACCCAACTGGATCAGATACTGTTCCTTGCCGTCGATAACCCGGTTCAAATCGGTTGCTGCACTGCCGTCTGCTACATTGGCATTGCGTGCATCCTGATCCGGCAGGTCTGAAACATTGACGGCTTTGGCTTCCTCGATCTCCTTGACGGTGCGATGCCGGATGATCACCGGATTGCCGCGCCATTTGACGGTGATGGACTGGCCGACTTCAATCGGAGACAGATCAACCTCGATGGACGCCAGCGCCAGCACGGAGGCTGACGGGTTCATCTGATCGATCAATGGAATGGCCAAGGAGGCCGCGCCGACGGCGCCGACGGCGCCTGTGGCTATATAGAGAAAATCTCGACGGTTTGCGTCTGGTGCTTCAGCAGTTGACACGGGCTTACCCCTCGCTCGGCTTACCTGATTAAATTCCCCATCCGTTCTCAGCCGCCACAATTATGCCACGACGCTGAACAGATTGGACCGGGTTGTGGCATTGGTGCGGTTGAAAGTCCAGCCGACATTACCCAAGTAACCTTTGGTTTAGTGCGAATTGTAGCTCAGTGTCG
>CAYRLR010000565.1:0-2522 GCA_964424975.1 uncultured Anderseniella sp. | reverse complement strand
GGCCTTGTCGCATCTGGTTTTTGCCGGACATGCCAGCATGGTCCTGATGCCGCAATTTGCAACCGGGCCCTATGTTGATGCAATCCGGCGCTTTCGCTGCACCTGGCTGACGTCTGTGCCACCCATGATCGCAATGATGCTCGATGACAAAGCGGCAATGTCGAACGCCGACTTTTCTTCCGTGCAGCATTTGAGGATGGGCTCTGCACCAGCCAGCAAGAGCCTGCTTGATGAAATAGCACAGGTGTTTCCAGACGCCAGGGTGATGAACGCCTACGGAACAACCGAAGGAAGCCCGATCGTCTTCGCGCCGCATCCGGACGGTAAACCCACCCCGGCATTGTCGTTGGGGTGCAAACATCCGGCAGTTGAGCTTCGGCTTCGGGCTGACGCTGGCGGGCCTGCCGATGAAGGTGTGCTCGAAATGCGATCGCCTGGTCTGATGAACGGGTATCACAATCGTCCCGACCTGCCACTACCGTTTACAGATGACGGGTATTACACGACAGGTGATGTGTTCAGCCGCGATGACGACGGATTTTATTACTTTGTCGGACGAACGGACGACATGTTTGTCTGCGGTGGTGAGAACATTTTTCCAGGAGATGTGGAACGCATTCTGGAGATGCACCCGGGCGTGGGTCAGGCCTGCGTGGTTCCTGTGCCCGACGCCATCAAGGGACAAAAACCGGTGGCATTTGTCCGACTTGCCCATGGAGCACACGTGCAGGAAGATGAATTGAAGTCCCATTCACTGGAATACGGTGCCGCCTATCAGCACCCTCGATTCATCTGGTTCGTCGAGGACTTTCCGCTTGCCTCAACCAACAAGATTGATCGGGCGATCCTGATGCAGCAGGCCACCGAACTGGTCAAGACCAGCCAGTCGTCCCCAAACTAGCGCGCCGGCAGTCCGCAAGGACCCAAGACTGACGTTCACAACGTCTAAACATGTTGACAGTTTAGTGTTTTGAGTCGATAAAAACTCATTAAACATGTTTAAAAACACATGATCCTATTGCAAGCTATCCATCTAACCTGCTGAAGATGTGGAAACAGGCAATCATGTCACTCATTGATCAACACTACATAGATGCACGCGCAGCCGTCGCGGCGTTTTCAGATAGCCTGCTCGGCGCCGATCACCTTGAACATATCAATGCAGAACTGATCGGCAACGACGCGGTGATTGAAGGTCCTTTCGGTCCCAGGCAGCTTTTGTATGCGGACTATGTTGCGTCCGGGCGCGCCCTCGGCACGATTGAGCGCTTTGTCTATACTCATGTCCTGCCCTATTACGCGAACAGCCACACGGAGGCTTCCTTCTGCGGCGGTGCAATGACGGGATTCAGGCGTGCTGCGCGCGATATAGTAGCCAAGTGCTGTGCAGTTGATCAGAAACGATATGCAGTGATTTTCAGCGGTTCCGGTGCTACCGCAGGTCTCAATCGTCTGGTCAATCTGCTGGGCATTACTGCTGCAGTATCTGCCGGACAGATACCACTGGTCATAACCGGGCCTTACGAACACCACTCGAACATACTGCCGTGGCGCGAAAGCGGTGCCGAGGTGGTTGAAGTCAAAGATCAGGCCAATGGCGAAATCAACCTGGAACACCTGGACCAGGTCTTGTCGAATGCCGGTGACAGGCTGGTGATCTGCGCGTTTTCGGCGGCCTCGAATGTTACGGGGATCATTACCGATATTGCTGCAGTCACCAGGCGAGCAAAATCGGCAGGCGCGAAAATGGTGGTGGATTTTGCAGGTGGTGGTCCCTATCTGCCGATCCAGACCCAACCAGCACTGGATCTTGAGATAGATGCATTGGTCATATCCCCACACAAGTTCATCGGAGGACCCGGTTCAACTGGCGTATTGATCGTTCGCCGCGATGCGGTGGTTACAAACAAACCCACATTGCCGGGAGGCGGAACAGTCAAGTTCGTCACTCCTGTGTCGCATGACTACAGCGATAGTCTGGAGGCTCGCGAAGAGGCCGGTACACCCAACGTGATCGGGGACATCAGGGCTGCGCTCGCATTTCTCGTTAAAGATGCGATCGGCGCCACCACCATGTCCACGAAAAATACCGCTATGTGCAGCCGCGCCTTGTCAAAGTGGCGCCGGGTCGAACAATTGGAGTTGCTTGGTGAGCATGGAGCAGAGCGCTTGCCGATTTTCTCGTTCCGTATCAGGGATGGCAAGGGTGACTACATCCACCATCAACTGATTACCCGCATGCTGAGCGATCGTTTTGGTATTCAGGCGCGTGGCGGCTGCGCCTGTGCAGGACCGTATGTGCATCGGTTGCTGAACATCAATCAGGACCAGTCCGACGCTCTGCGTCTCGCAATCGCAAATGGCGATGAAATCTCCAAGCCCGGTTTTGTCAGGCTGAATTTCAGCGTTCTGCTGTCAGACGAAAAAGTCGATTATATTATCGACGCTGTCGCGCGTATTGCCGCGGATGCAGCGACCTACTCGAAGTATTATGCAGTGGATACCTCAAGAGCCATTTTCTA
>CAYRLR010000564.1:0-2524 GCA_964424975.1 uncultured Anderseniella sp. | reverse complement strand
CGCTATGCACTGGACTGCACGAAGTTAAAGTCCGAGACCGACTGGGCACCTCAAGTCACATTTGAAGAAGGTTTGAGGACCACCGTGCATTGGTATCTTGAAAATGAAAGCTGGTGGCGAGCGATAACCGGCAATGGTCTCGGTCATGATGGCGAGTTGCAGCAATGATCCATCTTGTGGTGACTGGACGAACCGGCCAGCTGGCGAGTGAATTGCAGCAACTGCCTCTGCCGCCGGGGTGGCGATTGACCTGCACTGACAGGCAAACGCTGGATCTGATGCGGCCTGAACTGTTTGCGGCGGTACTCCAGGGACTCAAGCCGGATCTGATCATAAATGCGGCCGCCTACACGGCAGTGGATCAGGCAGAGAGCGAACCGGACCTGGCCATGCAGGTCAACGCCGCGGCGCCGGGCGAACTGGCCAGGGTTACGGCAGACATGGAAATCCCCTTCATTCACGTCTCGACCGATTATGTGTTCAGCGGCCAGGGCGGCCCATGGCTTGAGAGCTCCAGTACAGAGCCGGTCAACATCTATGGTCTCTCGAAGCGCGCGGGAGAGCGCGCTGTCATGAAAGCGAATACCAGGGGCGTCATTGTCAGGACAAGCTGGATATTCAGCCGTTTTGGCCGGAATTTCGTGAAGACGATGGCCAGGCTCGCAGCAGGACACGGTGAAATACCCGTCGTAGCGGATCAGTATGGTGGTCCGACCGCCGCGCATGACGTCGCTGTCGCGTTGTTGAAAATCGCGCAAACACTTGTTGAGACGCCGGAAAAAGCCAGGCCGGGCGTGTTTCACTTTTGCGGGACGCCAACAACGACGTGGGCAGGGCTTGCACAAGCCGTTTTTGACCATGCCGGCACCGGCACGAGCAGGAGCCGGGTGAAACCGATCAGTTCGGCTGAATTCGACTCGTCTGCAGCAAGACCGTTGAATGGTGAACTGGACTGCACACTGATCCGGGACGTCTATGGCATCGACCAGCCTGACTGGAGGCTGGCTTTGCCACGGGTACTGCAACAACTCAAACATCTCTCAGCATCAGCGAGGTCGAATTGAAGGGTATCATTCTCGCCGGCGGGACCGGGTCAAGGCTCTATCCATTGACATTGTCGGTCTGCAAGCAACTGCTTCCGGTCTACGACAAGCCGATGGTCTATTATCCATTCTCCACGCTCATGCTGGCGGGGATCAGGGAAGTTCTGATCATTACCCGGCCCGAAGATGCGACCCTGTTTCGCCGGCTGTTTGCAGCTTCGCGAAAGTGGGGCATGAAGGTTGAATTTGCCACCCAGGCAGAGCCCAAAGGTATTGCCCAGGCGTTCCTGATCGCCGAGAAGTATCTTGATGGCGATTCCTGCGCACTCATCCTGGGCGACAATATTTTCTATGGCCATGGATTGTCCGTGTTGTTGAAGGAGGCAGCGTCAAATCAGCAGGGCGCCGTCATTCTGTCGTGTCTCACATCCGACCCGCAACAATATGGTGTCGTAGAACTTGATGCGGCAGGTGCGGCGGTTTCAATTGAAGAAAAGCCGGCCAGTCCGAAATCCAACCAGGCTGTCACGGGGCTGTATTTCTATGACAACGCGGTCGTGGAGATGGCAAAATCACTGCAGCCATCTGACAGGGGTGAACTGGAAATCTCGGACCTGAATCGCATCTACCTTGAACGTGGTGATCTTGCGGTAAAACAATTGACACGCGGTCATGCGTGGTTTGATGCAGGATCACCTGAGACGCTGCTGGAAGCCGGACAGTTCATTCACACAATCGAGAAACGCCAGGGTCTGAAGATAGCCTGCCCCGAGGAGATTGCCTGGCGCAACAACTGGATTGATGATCGGCAACTTGACGAACTGGCAGACGAGATGGGCAGCAATGATTATGGCAACTATCTCAGAGGTCTGCTTCATAATCCGCAATGACTTTGCAGCGCCGCCGACAGATCATTGATCAAGCTGTGACCGGGATCATGGTTGTGTGCTCAGGGTCCGTTTGACAGCATCGTTCCAGCCGGCGATCTTTCGCTGGCGGACGGTTTCCTTCATCTTCGGCTTGAAGCGCCGATCGAGGGCCCAGGATTTCGCGAAACCCGTCGCGTTGGGCCACAGACCGGCGCGGGACGCGGCAAGCCAGGCTGCGCCCAGGGCGGTGGTCTCCAGAACTTCGGGGCGGTCAACAGGTGCATGCAGAATGTCTGCCAGCCGCTGCATGGTCCAGTCTGATGCAACCATGCCGCCATCGACCCGCAGCACGGTTTTGCGCGCGGCTTCTGATTTCCAGTCCTTCTGCATCGCCGCCAGCAGGTCATGGGTCTGGTAACACACCGCCTCAAGGGCTGCATGGGCCAGTTCATTGGGCCCGGATGCGCGCGTCAGTCCAAAAATGGCGCCGCGTGCATCTGCGTCCCAGTGCGGGGCTCCGAGGCCGGTGAAGGCGGGCACCAGGTAGACATCCTGCGCCGCGTCAGCCCGGGCGGCCATGGTGCCGCTGTCGCTGGCGGCCTTCAGGAAGCC
>CAYRLR010000563.1:0-2529 GCA_964424975.1 uncultured Anderseniella sp. | reverse complement strand
GCGACATGGTTGACTGTAACGCACTGACGCAGGCCGAACCCGCGCTGCCGGCCGGATGGTATTATGACGAGGACCATCATCGCCGTGAGCTTGACGAGATCTGGTTTCGCAACTGGGTATATGTGTGCCGCGCGTCCGCCATCGCTGAGCCACTGGCGTTTCAGACCCTGCAGCTCGACACCCAGAACATCGTGGTCGTCAGGACCGGCGACGGATCGCTTCAGGCCTATCACAATACCTGCCGGCATCGCGGCTCGGTGCTGTGCGACGCCGCAGCGGGCAAGCTGGGCTCACGGCTGATCGTGTGCCCCTATCACCAATGGTCCTATGCGGCAGACGATGGCCGCCTGGTGCAGACTTCCTCATTCAGCGAGCCTGCAGGCTTCCACAAGGACGATTACAGTCTTCACAAGGTGGCTGTTGCCGAGTGGCGCGGCTGTGTGTTTGTCAACCTGGACGAAGCGGCGGTGTTTGACGAGGCAACCGCCGTGGACCGGCCGCCGGATGTTTTCGACCGGTTCCCGCTGGCCTCGATGGTGGTCGGTGAAACCTGGCGTACCGAAATCCGGTGCAACTGGAAATCTTTCTGGGAAAATTTCAATGAATGCCTGCACTGTCCGAACGTCCACCCTGAACTAAGTGACCTGGTGCCGCTGTATTCGCGCCGCATAACCGAACCGGCGGACAGGCCGGACTGGCGCGAGCATGCGGCATCCGATGATCCGAAGTTCCGCGGCGGCCTGCGCGCGGGAGCTGAAACCTGGTCCACCGACGGGCGCGCCCAGGGCCATGTGATCTCGACCCTGGCTGATGACGGCTTTGCGCCCGGCCAGACCTATGCATCCATATGGCCGTCCGTGTTCATTGGCGGGTTTGCCGATCACATGCGCATCGTCAGGCTGTTGCCGCTGGGTCCCGAGCGGATGGAGCTCAGGGCTGAATGGCTGTTCGAGGCCGACACCCTGGAAGACCCCGATTATGACACATCCAATGTGGTGGATTTTGCCAGGCTGGTGATGGAGCAGGATGGCGCTGCGTGCGAACTGAACCAGCGCGGCATCAGGTCGCGCGCCTTCAGACATGGCGTACTGATGCCGGAAGAGTATGAGCTGAAGCGGTTTCATGATTGGGTCCGCGCATGCCTCGTTCCGTAAGGCGCAGGTTGCGGCAGCGGAGCGGGGCGTCCTGTCCGGTTTCAGGACCGTGCCCCAGAGCACAATCACGTGATAATCCAATCAGTGTATTCAGCAAACTGTCGCCTTGATTAATACTGATCATATGCAGGACGAGTGAACCCGACAGGGTTGGGTTGCGTTGCCAGTACGGGTTTTAGCTCACAGTACAAAGGATCAAACAATGACACAGACACGACGCCAGTTTATCGCCGCATCAGCCGCAGCAATCGGCAGCATTACACTGTTGCCCTATGCCGCGCGGGCTGCATCCGGTTCCAGTGACGTTTTCACCACCAGTGGTGGCGACATAACCGTCCATCCGGTCGAGCATGCATCTTTCGTGATGGAAACGCCGGTTGGCACAATCTACACGGATCCGGTTGGCAGCGCTGACCTGTATGCGGCCTTCCCGCGCCCCGATCTTATCCTGATCACCCATCAGCATGGCGATCACTACAATGTGGAGACGCTGACAGCCCTGACCGGGGAGAGCACAAAGCTGATCACCAACCCGGCTGTCCACGCCATGCTGCCCGACGAACTGAAAGCCAAGGCCACCCAGATCGCAAACGGCGAGGACACGACGTTCGAGGCACTCGGCATAAGTGCCATTCCCGCCTACAATACCACCGAGGGCCGTGAGAAGTTTCACCCCAAGGGGCGTGATAACGGCTATGTGCTGGGCTTCGACGGGTTCCGCGTCTATATCTCCGGCGACACCGAGGACATCGCGGAAATGCGCGCGCTTGACGGGATCGACCTGGCGTTTGTCTGCATGAACCTGCCGTTCACCATGGACGTCAAGGCCGCCGCGTCTGCGGTCGCCGAGTTCAAGCCGAAATATGTCTATCCCTACCACTATCGCGGTCGCGATGGCGGCACACAGGACCCGGCCGAATTTGCCACGCTGCTGGGCGATGCAGCGGAAGTCAAAATGGGACCCTGGTACGGCTAGAACACTGTCCACCCACAAGGATGGATGAGAATTTAGTCAAATACCTTGGAAACGCGAACCTTTATCCGATCAGATGATGCCATCTGATCGGATAATACTGTACTCGACAGGGGGCTGCGGGGACGAAACAGGCTTAGGATCCCGCCGCTTCCATCCGGTCAGCCACCATCAGGCCGAAGGCGTACACCAGGGCGACTTCCTTGAGCCGATCGAACCGGCCCGGTGAGCCGCCATGGCCTGCCCCCATCTGGGTCTTGAACAATAACAGGTTGTCATTGGTCTTGCGCTCGCGCAGCCGGGCGACCCATTTGGCTGGTTCCCAGTAGGTCACGCGCGGGTCGGTCAGGCCGCCGATCACCAGCAGGTTCGGATAGGCCTGCGCTGCCACATTGTCGTAGG
>CAYRLR010000562.1:0-2531 GCA_964424975.1 uncultured Anderseniella sp. | reverse complement strand
GCAATAGTGGAACAGGATACGCGGGTCGGTGCCGGCCGGCGGCTGCAGCGGCAACCACTTGTTGTCGAGCGATTCCTTGACCGCCTCGCGCACCGGCTTTTTCAGGCCGGGGATCCATTGATCGGCATTTTCGGCCAGTTCCATGACCCCGCCGTGGACCTGCCAGAACAGGGCCGCCGACGTCCAGATCGGCAGGTTGCCGCCAATGTCCTTGAACGAGTTGTTGCCGAGCTTCTTGAAGAACATTTCCGCCGTGTCACCAGCGGCAAGGTCTGTCAGCAGATCAAGCCCGATATCGGTGCCGAACTTCATCCGGTCGCCATTGCGGAAGCCGGCGACATAGTCCTCCCAGCCGTCATTGGCCAGGAAGGCAAACGCCGAATAACCGGCGCCGGGGCGGCCCATCTGGCCCTGCAGGGCCCAGATCAGGATCATGGCGCGCTCGGTCAGGTTGCCGTGAAAATACTTGTTCATGGAACTGCCGGAGACATTCGACAGCGCCTTGGCCCGGATGCACAGATTGGCGAATTTCCTGATCACGGAGACCGGCGTGCCGGTCATTTTCGACGCGGCTTCGAAGGTGTAGCGGTCGAGCCGGTCGCGCAGCAGTGAATAGACCGAGCGGACCGGGATCTTTTCACCGCCGACACCGTCAATCGTGGTGTCGACATCCAGGACCGGGTCCAGCGTGCCGAGCTTCAGGGACTTGGCCGGAGCCGTCATGGGCCCGCGCAGCCTGTCCATCAGGGTAAAGCGGTCGGTGCGTCCGCCCTTGGCGTCTTTTTCGCTCAACAGCTTGCCGGTGTCGGTGCGCACCAGCAAGGGCAGGTCGGTCTGTTCGGCAACGAAGCTTTCATTGACGTGGCCACCAAACATGATCTCACGGGCAACCGCCAGCGCCAGGGCAGCATCGGTGCCGGGGCTCAGCGGCACCCACAGGTCGGCCTTGATGGCAGACGGCGAATAGTCCGGCGCGATGCACACGATCTGAGTGCCGTTATAGCGGGCCTCGGTGAAAAAGTGCGCATTGGGGATCGAGGTGACGATCGGGTTTGCCCCCCAGATCAGGATCACGTCGGAATAGAAATAATCCTCGATGGAGCGGTCCATGTAGATATTGCCGAAGGTCTCGAACGCGCCGCGATGACCGTCGCCATTGGACGAATTCGAATCCAGCGATATGGAATGGGTGAGCTGGGCAAAGCGCGCCTGGCCGGCATTGGCGGCCCCCACATTGATGTCCGGGCCCATGTCCCAGATAACCCGGTCGGTGCCTTCTTCGGTGACAACGTCGAGAAACTTGTCGGCAATGTCGTCAAGCGCTTCGTCCCAGGTGACACGCTCCCACTTGCCCGAGCCGCGCTCGCCGGCCTGCCTGAGCGGATAGCGGATGCGGCTTTCCTCGTACATGCGCTTGGAGAACGAGCAGCCCTTCTGGCAGCCGCGCGGGTTCATGTCCGGCACGTCTTCATTGAGCTGCGGATAATCGGCCGCCTGTTCCTCGCGGAACACGATGCCGTCGCGCACATAGACATCGAAGGCGCAGTGCGCCTGGTACCAGCAATTGATCAAATGGGTGCCGCGAACGGTTTTGTCCCAGGTCCACTTGTTGCGGTAAATGTCGACGATTTTCTTGTAGTCAGGCGGGCGCGAACCGGCAAGTGCTGCCAGCGACTGGCCGGACCCGGCAATGAAATCCGGCAGCGCCAGCGAGGCGGTTACCGCAGCACCTGCCTTCAGGAAATTGCGTCGTGTAAGCCCGCTATTCACTGACTGGAGCCTCCGGGGCCGCGATAGGCGATCTCGATTTCCGGCGGCACGATGATCGGTTCGCGTTCCAGCTCGGTGGCGATGCGTTCGATCTCGCGCGGATGGTTGGTGAACGGGCCGAACAGGTCGAGGAAGTTCTTCGAGATCAGGGTGTCCATCAGGTCAGATTCCCTGCCCGCCTGCTTGTCGGCGCGGCCCTGCTTGATGCGCTCCAGCGCAGGCCCGGCTTCGGGGCCGAACAGGCTTTCCAGGTAGCCCAGCGGAATGCGGTCCTCGCCGGTCGGGTTGCCGTCATCGTCGAATTTTTCCGGTGACAAGGGCGGAATGTAGAACACGTTGGGTACGGTTTCGTATTCGGGATGCAGCGGCAGCGCCACCTTGTGGACGTTGACCAGCTTGTGGATCGGTCCGTCCTCGTCTTCGAGAAAACCGAGAAACCGCACGCGGCCCGGACACTGGCGCGCGCACGCGGTTGCCACGCCCTGTTCGACGCGCGGCAGGCAGAACACGCATTTCTGCGAATGGCCGGTGACGTGATTGTAGTAGATTTCCTTGTAGGGACACGCCGACTGGCAGAACCTCAAGCCCCGGCAATGGTCTTCATTGATGACGACGATGCCGTCTTCCTCGCGCTTGGTGATGGCACCGCGCGGACACGCCTCCATGCAGGCAGGCTTGGTGCAGTGATTGCAGATGCGCGGAATATAGAAGAAGTAGGAATTGGGATAATCGCCCGCGCCCACGTCCTCGTCCCAGTTCAT
>CAYRLR010000561.1:0-2534 GCA_964424975.1 uncultured Anderseniella sp. | reverse complement strand
CGTTTTCCGACAGTCATCTTGAATTGCCAGTGGTCGATGCTTCGCATGATGAACTGGGACGGGTGGACTTTGTGCCCTTTGCGGCGCTGGCTGACATTCCGATGGCGATGACGGCGCATGTTGTCTATTCGGCAATTGATGATGAAGCGCCATGCACGCTGTCTTCGAAAGTGATCGGCGACGTGGTCCGCAAGCAGATTGGCTTTGACGGTCTGCTGATGAGCGATGATCTGTCCATGAAGGCGCTGGATGCTTCGCTGCCCCACATTCTAGGCGACGATCTGTCCAATTTCAGGTCTTCCATGCATGCGCGCGGCGAACTCGCGCTCAAGGCCGGTTGCGATGTGCTGTTGCACTGCAATGGCGACATTGAAGAGATGAAACAGGTTGCTGATGCTGCCGGTATATTGAAAGGCACAGCGGCGAAACGCGCAACACGGGCGCTGTCATTCCTGCGTCCCCCGGATGACTTTGACGTGGCCGAGGCTGAGCGGGTTCTGGACAGCATGATGGCCATTGCCTGACGCAGCTGGCGGTGGCGTGTCGGCTTGTGCCGTTTCATCATATCGCGGTCACATCACTTGAGGATAAGTGTGTATGGGTGCTGTCAGACATGGCCAAGCACGCTATATCTGGTGTATCTAGTGTGACAAACCCGCGACATGTGGGCATTGAGATGCGGATAGCATGAACAACGATACGACAACATCAGCGCAGGACGAACTCTGGCCGGATGGTCGGGGGCCGGTGCGCCTTATGCCGGAGCCGGAAGATGACGGCTTGCCGCTGATCGTTGATCTGGACGGTTTCGAAGGCCCGCTGGACCTCTTGCTGCAATTGGCCCGCAGTCAGAAAGTCGACATCACCAAAATATCGATTCTGGCGCTTGCCGAGCAGTATCTGGTGTTCATCAATGATGCACGGACGATGAAGCTTGAACTGGCGGCGGACTATCTGGTCATGGCGGCGTGGCTCGCCTACCTGAAATCACGTCTGTTGTTGCCCAAGGAAGCCGATGACAGCGATGAGCCTCCACCGGAAGAGCTGGCGGCGCGGTTGCAGTTTCGCCTGCAGCGGTTGCAGGCGATGCGCGATGCGGGCGCCAAACTGATGTCGCGAAACCGGCTCGGGCGGGATGTGTTCGGGCGTGGCTGGCCGGAGCCGGTGGTTGTCGAGAAGCAGGTTGAGTGGGGCGATACGCTCATTGACCTGTTGCAGGTTTATGCGGACCGCCGGCAGCGCAAGGCCGCACACCACAATTATGAAATCAAGCGCATGCCGGTCTGGACCTTGAAGGAAGCCCGCACGGCGCTCGAGCGGATGCTGGGCAGCATGGACGACTGGGGGCGGTTTGACACCTATTTGCTGGAGTATCTGGTGGATCCGGAAAAGCGTGCATCGGTGATTGCATCAGGGTTTACCGCGTCGCTGGAACTGGCTCGCGAGGGCGTTCTGGAAGTGCGGCAGGAAAAGGCCTTTGAACCGATTTACATGCGCCGTGCGCGTGCAGGATAATTATTGCTACCCGGGTTTCGGGCGGAAAAGGGTATGGGGGAATTCGAATTGGCCAGGCAAGCTGTGAACATGAAAAACGGACAACAACCGGCGGATGACCTGGAGGACGATACGGCAGCGGTCGTATCGTCGGAAGAAGACAATGGGCCAGCGCCCGATGTTGATCATGCGGATGACAGTGATCTGCCGGATTACCTGATGCGCAAGGGTGATGCCATTTCAGGTGTGATGCCTGAATTGCAGCAGCAACGAGTGGTTGAGGCTCTGCTGTTTGCTGCATCAGGCCCGCTGTCCGAAGCAGAGCTGGCAGCAGCGTTGCCCAAGGGAGCAGACGTGGCAGGCCTGCTGGTCAACGTGCAGGAAATTTACCATATGCGCGGCGTGAACCTGATGCAGATCGCCGGAAAATGGGCGTTCCGGACGGCTGATGATCTGAGCTTCCTGTTGCGCGAAGAGGCGGTCGAGCAGAAGAAACTGTCGCGTGCAGGGCTCGAGGTGTTGTCGATTATTGCCTATCATCAGCCGGTTACCCGCGCCGAAATTGAAGACATTCGCGGTGTCGCCACGGCCAAGGGGACGCTTGATATCCTGATGCAGATCGGCTGGATCAAGATGCGCGGTCGCCGGCGTACACCTGGTCGTCCGGTTACCTATGGCACGACGCAGGAGTTTCTTGAGCATTTCGGCTTGAACGAAATCCGTGATCTGCCTGGAATGGTTGAACTGAAGGGCGCAGGTCTGCTTTCAGGTAACCTTCCGCCGGACATGTTCATTCCCAGTCCCAGCGATGATGATCTGCTGGGTCCGGATGAGGATCCGCTGGATTCGTCCGACTTCGAACCGGAACTTGAAATGCATCTGCCCGACGATGACGAGATCGACGATGCGGATGCCGAACCCGACGAAGCGCTGAACATGGACCTGCCGGAAGTGCTGGATGACGATGGCAGTATCTAGAGCATGCTTCACTTAGATGGAAACGTTTGACCGGTTTTCTGCGTTTGCTGGCAAGGCACGGT
>CAYRLR010000560.1:0-2541 GCA_964424975.1 uncultured Anderseniella sp. | reverse complement strand
TTGAGACTATGTCGGCCTAGAAGGTGTCCGTTGTTATCCTATCTGATGCAAACACGTCCAATAGTAACTCGTATTGTGAAGTCGCATACTTGAAAGGGGGCAAAAAGGTCTCATTGGAGACCTTGTGAAATTTGCGTCTTAACGAGTCGCGACACTGGAGTGGAACGCCTGTCCGGGTTCAGCTCAGGTATTTCCGTTTGGTATAAGTCAGCACCTGCGATGGTTCGTTGATCACCACGTCGGCGACTTCGCCAATGAAAATGATGTGCGTTCCCCAGGCCTGCTGCAGCTTCAGCCGGCAGTCGAATATGACAACTGCCTCGTCCAGGTGCGCACAGCCGGTTGTGCCTGGTCCATGATCCACACCGTCATACTTGTCGGGGCCCGATGTTCCATTGCGCCCGGCAAAGCCGTTGGCCAGTCCGGACTGGCCTTCACCCAGCACGTTGACCGCGAACACACCGTTTTGGGCGATGGCCTTTGCGGTCAGGCTGTCTGCGTGCAGGCAGACCAGCAAGGACGGCTGCTCGCTGTCGGCCGACACCGGCGTCATGGCGGTGACAGTTGTGCCGGCGCGTCCGGCCTTGCCGTCGGTCGTGACCACGCATACCGTATTGGTGAGCCGGCTCATGGCGTCGAGAAACGGTTGCCTGAGCGAGCTGTCTTTCGTGTCCGTCTGCATGAAATTCCTTGTTGGATAGGCAAATTCTGTAACCTGCTTCCGTAATTGCGCGTTGCAAGTCATCCCCCGATCTAGCAGACTTTGCAGTATTCGCAAAAGAGGCATGCCCCCATGAATATTCACACTCAGTCCAAATCCGCTGGCGCTGAATTGAAGGCCAATACATCGGTGCCGTTCGAGCAGGCTCGCGCCATGCCGAAGAGCGTCTACACATCGAAAGACTTCCTGGCCCAGGAGATCGAGCATGTGTTTGCGCAGGAGTGGTTTTGTGCCGGCCGGGCCAGTTCGCTGAAACAGCGCGGCGACTATATTACCCTGGAACTTGCAGGCCAGCCGATCATGGTGGTGCGCGATGGCAACGGCGAGTTGCGCGCCCAGTCGAATGTCTGCCTGCATCGCATGTCGACACTGCTTGAAGGCGCCGGCAATACCAGGTCCATCGTGTGCCCGTATCATGCCTGGACCTACAACCTGGACGGCAGCCTGCGCGGCGCACCGGCCATGACCCTGAACGAGGGCTTCGACAAGCAGGCCTACTGCCTGCCGCAGATCAGGTGCGAGGAGTGGCTCGGGTGGATCATGGTGTCTTTAAACCCGGACGCGACCCCGGCCTCGCAACGCCTGTCGGAAGTGGAAGACCTGGTTGGCCAGTACGGCATGGAAAACTACACCGAAACCTTCCGTGAAACCCACGTCTGGGACACGAACTGGAAGGTGCTGGCTGAGAATTTCATGGAAAGCTATCATCTGCCAGTGTGCCATGCCGGCACCATCGGGGGCCTGTCGAAGCTGGAAGAGATGGATTGCCCGCCCGGCAAGGAGGCGTTCAACTATCATTTCATCCTGAAGGACGACAGCCTGAAGATCGCCTTGGCGCATCCTTCAAACACACGCCTTGAAGGCGACTGGCGGCGCACAACGACGCTGCTGGCGATTTATCCCAGCCTGCTGATCACGCTGACGCCCGGCTATTTCTGGTACCTGTCGCTGCATCCGAAGGGTACCGGGCAGGTCAGCATCATTTTTGGCGGCGGCATGTCACCGGAATTTGTCAACGACCCGGAAGCACTGGCGCATTTTGAGCAATTGAAGGTCCTGCTGGACGATGTGAATGTCGAGGACCGCGGCTGCACGGAAAAGGTCTTTAAAGGCCTGTGTTCCGGGTTTGCCAGGCCGGGCCACCTGTCGCACCTGGAGCGCCCGAACTATGATTTTGCGCGCTATCTTTCTTCGCTCATTGCAGGCTGACAGACCAGGTCATGACCTAATCGAATGATTTCGTTCCTGCATACCAGCCCGATCCACGTGGCGACCTTTGATGCCTTGCTGGACGAACTGTCGCCCGGCATGGCGCGCCGCCATCGCGTCGAGGAAGGCTGGCTTGATGCAGCCCGCGACCACGGCATGACTGCCGATCTGTCCGCAACCATAACCAAAGCCATGAAAGAGCTGGCGGGCGGCGGTGTCGGGGTTTGCACATGCTCGTCTATCGGCGGCGTTGCCGAGGTTGCAGGCACCAGCGAGGCGCCGGTGATCAGAATTGACCGGGCACTGATGCAGGCGGCGCTGGCGCATGGCGCGCGACCCCTCGTCGCCATGTGCCTCGACAGCACAAGGGTTCCCACGCTTGACCTGCTTGATGATGTTGCGCGCTCGCTGGGGCAGGACGCATCACCGGTTGTTGTCATGTGCAAACCGGCATGGCGTCATTTCGAGGCAGGCGAAATGGACGCCTTTGCGCGCTCGATTGCCGGGACCATCAAGGCTGAACTGGCCACCGGCAAACCGGACAGTATCGTGCTGGCGCAAGGCTCCATGGCCGTTGCGGAACCGCTGCTGAGTGATGCCGGAATGCCGGT
>CAYRLR010000559.1:0-2542 GCA_964424975.1 uncultured Anderseniella sp. | reverse complement strand
ATCGGCAATGCACTGCCGTTCAGTCTGATTGCCTGGGGCCAGCAGTCCATTCCGTCGGGCACTGCCGCTATCCTGATGGGCGTGATGCCGCTGATCACCATGGTGCTGGCACATGGCTTCACAGATGATGAAAAGCTGAATTCGCGCAAGGTGGTGGGCATGCTGGTTGGCCTCGTCGGGCTCGGCGTACTGGTTGGACCGGCAGCATTGCAGGGGCTGACGGCCAGCTTTATCGGCATGCTGGCCTTGCTGGCGGCGGCGACCTGTTATGGCTTCAATGCTGTTGTCATCCGGCGTATGAAAGCACCTGACAGGATGGCGGCCGTGAGCATCATCGTATTGTTGTCGGCGATCATGGTGACACCGTTTGCCTTTGTGCTGGAAGATCCGCTTGCCACCGACGCCGGTTTGACGGCGTGGTCCGCAGTGGTCACATTGGGGGCGCTGCATACGGCTGTTGCCACGCTGTTGATGTTCACCATTATCGGCCGGGCAGGGGCGAGTTTCTTCAGCCAGTTAAATCTGCTGGTACCTGTGGTGGGTGTTATATGGGCAGCCGTGTTGCTGTCGGAAATTCCGGGACCGAACGCGCTAGCGGCGCTTGGTCTGATCATATTGGGTATATTGATAGCGAAAGGCGGGCTGGCACTTGGAAGCCCTGCGCCGGCCGTTGAAAAGGGAACTGCGAAATCATGAGCACACAACAACCCGCCTCGGCGTACTTTCTCGATGACAAGAAAGATCCGATCGAGAAGCACACCCTGTCTGTGGTGGTAGACAATGAACCAGGTGTCCTGGCCCGCGTCATCGGGCTGTTTTCCGGACGCGGTTACAATATTGAAAGCCTGACGGTGTCGGAAACCGAACATGAGGCGCATGTGTCGCGCATCACCATCGTCACATCGGGCACAGCGGAAGTGCTGGTGCAGATCAAGGCGCAGCTGGAGCGCATGGTGCCGGTGCACTCGGTTGCCGACCTGTCGGTTACCGGTGAGGCCATCGAGCGTGAACTGGCACTGATCAAGGTGGCCGGTGAAGGCGAGCACCGCATGGAAGCCCTGCGCCTGGCCGATGCATTCAGGGCCCGGGTTGTCGATGTTACCCAGAATTCGTTCGTGTTCGAGATCACCGGCAAGTCACGCAAGGTGGAGCAGTTCATTTCGCTCATGCAGCCGATTGGCCTGACGGAAGTTGTGCGCACCGGCGTCACCGCAATCTCGCGCGGCCCGGAAGCCCTGAACCTCTGAGGGCAGTGTGAAACTTGAAATTCTGCTGTCGCTGATCGGGTTCGCGTTTGCAACCTCTGCGACGCCGGGTCCCAACACGTTGATGCTGCTCGCGTCGGGCGTGAACCACGGGTTCCGCAAGACGATCCCGCACATGATGGGTATCGGAGTGGGGTTTCTGGCGCTGTTGCTGTGCGTCGGTTTCGGGCTAGGTGCGCTGCTTGAGCAGGTGCCAACCCTGTATCTGGCCCTGAAATTCGCCGGTGGTGCCTACCTGGTCTACCTGGCCTGGCGGATTGCCGTTTCGCGCTCGATCGGCGAGGGTGGCAAGTCAGGCAGCCGGCCGATGAGCTTTGTCGAAGCCGCGGCGTTTCAGTGGGTCAATCCGAAAGCCTGGGTGATGGCGATAGCGGCCATGGCGACGTTTACCAGTGCCACCAACCTGACCTGGTCTACGATACTGGTCGCCTTTGTGTTTTTCTTCGTCAACATTCCTTCGGCGTCTATCTGGACCGTGTCCGGCGCCATGTTGAGGGACTGGCTGAGCCATTCCGTCCGCTTGAAGGTGTTCAACATCTCCATGGCGATCTTGCTTGTGGTGAGCTTGTGGCCGATGCTGCGCTAGAGCAACATGGGTTCAATTGAACCCATAAAGTTGCTCTAACACTTTGGAAGCGATCAGGTTTATGATTTTTGGTTGATTCAACCAAAATTCATCCTGATCTACCCTGGGGTTTTGCAACAGCGCAGGAGCAGGTCGACTGTTCTGCGAACATGGTCTAAACAGGGCTCAACGAGCAATACTGGCCAGACAAAGAGCCCACGCTGATGCAGGAAATATTCGAGCAGTTCGTCACGCTTTGGGTGGTCATTGACCCAATCGGCACCGTTCCGGTGTTCGTGGCCGTTACAGCCTCAATTGACGCGACAAAACGCACCGGGGTGGCCATTCATGCCGCACTGCTTGCAATTTGCGTATTGATGTTCTTCCTGCTGGCAGGCCAGTTCCTGATCGACGCTCTCGGCATCAGTCTGCCCGCATTCCAGATCGCCGGCGGGTTGATCCTGTTCCTGTTTGCACTGACGATGATTTTCGGCGACTCGAAACCCGACCAGGAAGTCAGCACGGCGGGCAGTGGCGATGAGCAGACCAGCCCGGCGGTGTTTCCGCTGGCAGTTCCGTCGCTGGCTTCGCCCGGCGCGATGCTGGCGGTTGTCCTGCTCACCGACAACAACCGGTTCAGTTTCGCGGAACAGGCTGTCACAGCCGGCATATTGGTGGCGGTGGTTGGCGTTGCACTGGTGTTCATGTTGCT
>CAYRLR010000558.1:0-2543 GCA_964424975.1 uncultured Anderseniella sp. | reverse complement strand
TTGAACATTCCGTTCATCGCGGTTCGCATAGTGCTGGATGAGGTGACAGACACCCTGCCCGAAGCCACGCGAGACGCAATCCATTCCGATGGCAATCTCAATGTGCGCGGACTGTTGCGGGGCCTGGCGTCACGGCCGCAGGATATTGGCGGCCTGATACGGCTGGCCGGCAAGTCCGGCAAGGCACAAAAACAACTCAAGGCCGTTTGCGAAGCCCTGCTGCCGGACTTTGGATTGACGGGCAAAGCATGAAAAAGCCCGGTACGTTGGCGTACCGGGCCTATCGTTGATCCTGAGATCTGACGGAGCTGAACCTACTCAGCCGCAACTTTCGGTGCGTGAATGTCCTTCATGACCTTGGTGACGTGTTCTTCATGCAGGTCATAGTCGGCCTTGCGCGCATGGGTCAGATCGATTTCCGGCGCAAAGTCACCCTCTGTTTTCACGCCGCGAATTGCGACTGCAAGCGCCTTGAAGGGGTTGGCCGTGGCATCAAGCGCAGCGGTCGGTTCAAAACCGCAATGAGCCATGCAGTTGGCACATTTTTCGTAGCGGCCCGTTCCATAGGCCTCCCAGTCGGTCGTTTCGATGAGTTCCTTGTACGTGGACACATAGCCTTCACCGAGCAGGTAGCACGGCTTCTGCCAGCCAAACACATTGCGTGTCGGCATGCCCCACGGCGTGCACATGTACTCCTGATTGCCGGCCAGGAAATCGAGGAACAAGGTTGAGTGAGACAGTTTCCAGTTCTTGCCCTTGCCGTGCTTGAACACTTCGCGGAACAACTGCTTGGTCTTGCGGCGCGACAGGAAGCTTTCCTGATCCGGCGCACGTTCATACATGAAACCGGGAGAGATCGAGACATTGACGTCCATCGCGGTGGTCATGTCGAGGAAGCTGGCGATATCTTCGGGTGCGTGCCCATCAAAAATGGTGGCGTTGGCATTGACCTGGAAGCCTTTTGCCTGGGCCGCCTTGATGGCTGAAATAGCGCGGTCGTAGACGCCGGTCTGGCAGACGGACTTGTCGTGATGATCCTTGAGACCATCGAGATGCACCGAGAAGAACAGAAACGGCGACGGCTTGAACAGATGCAGCTTCTTTTCCAGAAGCAGCGCATTGGTGCACAGCGACACATATTTTTTGCGCGCTATGATGCCCTCGACGATTTCACCGATTTCCTTGTGGATAAGTGGCTCACCGCCGGGAATCGCAACAATCGGCGCACCGCATTCATCAACCGCATCAAGGCATTCCTTGACCGACAGGCGCTTGTCGAGAATTGGTTTGGGATAGTCAATCTTGCCACAACCGGCACAAGCCAAGTTGCACTTGAATAACGGTTCGAGCATCAGAACCAACGGATAATGCTTGTTACCCTTGAGTTTCTGTTTCATCACGTACGCGCCGACGCGCGCTTGCTGCATAAATGGTACCGACACAGGTCTACTACCTTTTGTTGTTCGAACTTGGGAAGTGCCCCCGCAAATCAGAAGACACGTTTAAGTATGCCACTATGGCAAGGTCAAGGCTTTCCGTCCACGGTGTGCTCTTTAGCCACTGGCAGTTTGCGCGTTCTCGAGAATGTCCAGTGCATCAGTTGCGGCAATACCACAAGTGTACAGACCAGCGTGACCAGTATGGCGATGGTCAGCAATTCGCCCATGCTGGCCATGCCGCGATGGCCGGACAACCACAATGTTCCGAACGATCCAATCGTTGTGAGGGCGGAGATCAGGACTGCTCTTGGCGTAGATGTGCCGGTCACATCTGTCGCGATGGTCTCCTCGCGCGCGCGCATGACATAGTGGATCGACGAGTCGACCCCCAGACCCAGCAGCAGCGGCAGAACGATAACATTGGCAAAGTTGAACGGCGACTGGAACACGACCGTGTACCCCACCATCAGGCACGCCGCCAGCAGCAGAGGCGACAGCACCAGCAACACGTGACATACGCTCCGGAATACCGGCCATGCCAACAGCACCACCATCACCAAAGCAGCCAGCGTCGCCAGTATCATGGCGCGGGCAACCGCGTCCGCGGAGCCTGCAATATCCACAGGTGAACCTGACACCAGCGGGTCCACCGATTGCATGGCGGTCACGAATTCCTTCAGGTTGCCAGAATTGCGCATGTTCTTTGCGGGCACCACTTCGAGCCGCCACCGACCGTCAGGGGCAACAAACCGCTCTCGCAAACTTGTCTGCAGGGCATCAACACTTACAGTGCTGGTTGTGGCCAGGCGATTGATGTCGGCCAGCATGACCGGCAAGCCAACAAACAACTGTGTTTCGAGCTTTTGTCTTGCGTCGGCATTACCTTTGTTGTTTTCGTCAAACGCCGCAATTGCGTCATTCAAGCGCTTTGCCGATGCCGTAAGAGGTGCAGGCGCATCCTTCACCTGCGACAATGCCTTCATGTTTGTGGCGATGCTGGCCAGCATTCGTGAGCGAACCACATCGCCTACATCAGAACCTGAATTCATGGCGCCCGGTATCACATCGCGCAACGGATGCAGCTCTGCGAGTTTGGCGGCCTGA
>CAYRLR010000557.1:0-2546 GCA_964424975.1 uncultured Anderseniella sp. | reverse complement strand
TGTGCCAATACAACCTTGTGAAAAAAGGCGGCAAGAAGCAGATGGTTGCCGATGAGAAGTCGGCACTCGGGATTCTGCGGCTTCAAAACGGCCAGGTGATCCACAATGCTGCGCAGATGGACATGTCACATTACAAGTCCGGCTATGCGATTGTTGTAGAAAAATCCGACATTGTATCGCGCGTGCACAGGCCAGCCGTTATGGACTATGTGGGCCTTTACGATTTTGATCAGGATGGCAACGTCATCGGTGAACTTCGGGTTGTGGGGCTGTTTGCATCAACCGCCTATACCGAAGCAGCCAGCGGTATTCCTCTGCTGCGGCGGCGCATAGACGCCGTGATGGCACTCAGCGGATTTACCGCAAGCGGCCATTCTGGCAAGGGTCTTCTCAACATACTTGAAACCATGTCGCGAGATGATCTGTTCCAGATCGAATCCGAACAGCTGGCCCCGCTGGCGATGGGCATGTGGCGTCTGCATGAACGTCCGCGGACTCGCGTCTTCGTGCGGCTTGACCGGTTTGAAAGATACGCAATCGCGTTCGTGTTCTTTCCGCGTGACCGGTTCTCGTCTGATCTGCGGGAGAAAGCCGGCGCCATCCTGGAAAAGCATTATAACGGCAAGACGCTCGAGTTCATGCCGGATTTCGGGGAAGGCACGCTGGTTCGCGTACGGTTCATCATCTCGTTGGGCGTGTCAGTTAAAAGCCTGCCGGATACGGAGCAGATCGAAAGAGAAATTGTCGAGGCAACGCGCAGCTGGACTGATGAGCTTTCCGATGCATTGATCGCGGACGCGGACGGCACGACAGGCCGGTCGCTGGCAAAACGCTATGCGAGCGCGTTTCCGCCGGCATATCGTGAGGCATCCGGGATTGAGGATGCACAGCACGATATTGCGATCATGGAACCACTGGATGCCCAAACCTGCACAGCGGCGGAGTTTGCAGCGCCGATCGAAAATCACGGTGCGGTCCGGCTGAAGCTGTTCAACCTGACATCAGCAGTGCCGCTTTCGGCCCGCCTTCCGTTGCTGGAAGATATGGGGCTGCGGGCGCTGGATGAAAATACATACGTCGTCCAGCGCGCCGGCAAGCCGGGATCAAAGCAGGCAGCTGATGCGGTTTACATCCATGAAGTTGCCCTCGACCGGGATGACAATGCATCGATCGACAAGCAAAGCTACCAACAGCTGGAAGACTGCTTTCTGGCTGTCTGGACAGGCAAGGCCGACAGTGATCCGCTGAACGGCCTGGTGCTGTCTGCATCGCTGACATGGCAGGAAGTCACAGTGTTGCGTGCGTGCGCGCGCTATCTTCGTCAAACCGGCTTCCCGTACAGGCTTTCAGTGATGGCCGCTACGCTGGTGCGGTATGGCGAAGTAACCCGGTTGCTGGTGGATTTGTTCAAGGGCAGATTTCAACCCGATCATGCCAAAGCCGGCACACTGGCAGCCCGTGACAAGCTGCAGAGCAGGTTGCTGCAAAACATAGAAAACCATCTGGCGAGCGTTCCCAATCTCGATGATGACCGGATCATCCGTCACATGACAGGTGTGATCACCGCCACGATGCGCACCAACTTCTTCAATCTCGAGAACCTTCAGGGCGGTATTCCCATTGCTCTGGCACTGAAAATACGCAGCAAGGATGTACCGGGCATTCCGGCTCCTGTTCCGTTTGCCGAGATCTTCGTGCATTCAACCCTTGTTGAAGGCGTGCACCTGCGCGGCGGAAAAATCGCACGCGGCGGATTGCGCTGGTCTGACAGGGCAGAAGACTTCCGGACCGAAGTGCTTGGCCTGGCGAAGGCGCAGAATGTCAAGAATGCGGTGATTGTTCCTGTTGGGGCCAAGGGGGGGTTCATCCCCAGGCAGCTGCCGGCAGGCGGCAGCCGTGATGAGATATACCAGGCCGGAACACTGGCCTATCAGTCATTTGTTTCAAGCCTTTTGTCCCTGACCGACAACACCCGGGGAGGCAAGATCATTCCGCCGCCGGCAATGCTGCGCCATGATGGTGATGATCCGTATCTGGTGGTCGCCGCCGACAAGGGAACCGCGGCATTTTCAGATGTTGCCAATGCGATTTCTGCTGCAGCCGGGTTCTGGCTCGATGATGCTTTTGCGTCGGGCGGATCGGCAGGGTACGACCACAAGAAGATGGGCATCACCGCACGCGGTGGATGGGAGGCCGTCAAGCGCCACTTCCGTGAAATGGACCGTGATATCCAGACCACGCCGTTCACCGCTGTTGGCGTCGGCGACATGTCCGGCGATGTGTTCGGCAATGGCATGTTGTTGTCGGAACAAACCAGGCTGTTGGCCGCATTTGATCATCGCGACATATTTATCGACCCCGATCCGGATGCCGCAACGAGCTTTGCAGAACGCAAGCGTTTGTTCGAACTCCCAAGGTCCAGTTGGCAAGATTATGATCGCAAGTTGATCAGCAAGGGCGGTGGTGTGTTCTCGCGGTCCGAAAAACAGATCAGCCTGACGCCCGAAATCATGGCGGTGATCGGGTTGACCGATTCCAAGGTGACG
>CAYRLR010000556.1:0-2548 GCA_964424975.1 uncultured Anderseniella sp. | reverse complement strand
GCCTGATTACAAGCTGGCTTACAAGCACTACTTCGGATAATCACCGAGCCTGCCTGCACCTGGAATTCCGGTGCGGGCAGGCAAGGTCGACCGAAATCTGCGGAGAGCTGTGTGCTGGATCAGTTTCCGGGTTCTGCCGAACCCTGTATTGTTCTGGTTTACAGCTCTTCGAATTGCAGCCCGCGCCTATGGTGGTAGTCGCAAATGCGGGCGTTGATTTTGCGAACAATACGATAACAAAGCGACATAACGCGGTTTTGTCCTGATCAGAACCTGCACCGCTTCGGGGAGGCGAACCTTGACGACACTCATTCACGCCATTGAAAGCCTTAGCATCTGGGTGGGACGCGCCTTTGGTTGGTGCATCCTGATCCTGACGTTCTCGGTGTCTTATGAAGTTTTTGTGCGCTATGTGCTGAATTCCCCCACCGTATGGGCCTTCGACATGATGGTTCAGATGTATGGCGCCCTGTTCCTGATGGCCGGGCCGTACGCGCTTGCCCAGGACACTCATGTGCGCGGCGACGTTCTGTACCGCCTGCTGCCGGTCAAATCCCAGGCAACCCTGGATTTTGTGCTTTACCTGCTGTTCTTCTTCCCCGGCATGCTGGCCCTGTTCTGGTTCGGTGCCGAAATTGCCAAGGACAGCTGGCGATATCTTGAAGTCAGCTGGAATTCACCTGCCCGTATCCAGATTTATTTCTTCAAGACCCTGATCCCGCTGGCCGGTTTCTTGATGATCATCCAGGGTATCGCGGAACTGCTTCGCTGCTGGAAGGCCATGCGCGAAGGAGTCTGGCTTGAACGGCTTGAAGATGTGCGCGAAACCGAAGATCTGCTTGTCGTCAGCGACCCGGTTGCCGACAAATCCTGACCAAACAACCTTTACTCGCGCTGTTGCCGCTGGAGTTCAATAGAAAATGACGAACCCTGAAGTTGCCATCCTCATGCTGTCCCTGTTCATCGTTCTGGTGCTGCTGGGCTTTCCAATTGCGTTTACCCTGTTGGCCATGGGCGTCGGTTTTGGCTATTTTGCCTACTACAATGCCGATTCAATCACCACGTTTGGCGATTTTTTCCAGAACCAGATATTCTATCTCCTCAACCAGAACACCTATTCGGTGATGGAAAACGACACCCTCGTTGCCATCCCCCTGTTCCTGTTCATGGGCTACGTGGTTGAACGCGCCAATATCATCAACAAGCTGTTCTACTCGCTGCAAATGGCAGCCCGGAACCTGCCCGGTTCCATGGCCATTGCCGCCCTGATCACCTGTGCGGTGTTTTCAACCGCGACCGGAATCGTGGGCGCGGTTGTCACCCTGATGGGCCTGCTGGCGTTTCCGGCCATGGCAAACGCCAACTACAACAAAGAGTTTGCAGCAGGTGTCATCTGCGCCGGCGGCACGCTGGGTATCCTGATTCCGCCGTCAATCATGCTGATTGTGTATGCGGCCATCGCTGAACTGTCACCGCTTCGCCTCTACGCCGCTGCCGTATTTCCGGGCCTGCTGCTGGCAGGATTCTACATCGTGTACGTCATCATCCGGGTGCTCATCAATCCGGGCATCGCGCCAAAACCAAACCAGGAAGACATTCCGCCGGCCAGGGAAATCTACTGGAACCTGCTGATCTCCTTTGTCCCGCTGACCGTGCTGATAACGCTGGTACTGGGCTCCATTCTCGGCGGCCTCGCAACACCGGCTGAAGCGGCTGCCATGGGCTCTCTCGGTGGCCTGGTACTCGCCTTGATCTACGGCGCGTTGAACTGGCAAATGCTAAAGCAGTCGGTCTATCTTACCGCCAAGGCGACCGCCATGGTGTGCTGGTTGTTTGTGGGTTCATGGACGTTCGCATCGGTGTTTTCATACCTGGGTGGTCATGACCTGATTGCTCAATGGGTCGCCTCGTTCGAACTTGCCCCGTGGCAGTTCCTGGTGATGGCGCAAGCGATCATCTTCCTGCTGGGCTGGCCTCTGGAATGGTCGGAAATCGTTATCATTTTCGTACCGATTTTCCTGCCCCTGCTCGACCAGTTCGGCGTCAACCCATACTTCTTCGCCATGCTGGTGGCGCTGAATCTGCAGACATCGTTCCTCACGCCGCCCATGGCCATGTCGGCTTATTACCTGAAAGGGGTGCTGCGAGGCCAGATCGAACTGATGCAGATTTTCCGTGGCATCATGCCGTATCTGGGCATCGTGATTTTCACCATGGTTCTGATGTATCAGTTCCCGGCCATCGCCTTGTGGTTCCCTGACTATCTGTTTGGTGCATACCAGAAATAACCGAACCGGAAGGGCATCAAGCCAGAAATGTTGTGTCAACTAACAGCCAGTGAAGCCCGGCGACAGATTGCCGAAGGCCTGATCACCTCAGAGCAACTGGTCCTGGCTTGCCTGGACCGGATTGCCGAAACTGACGCCGGCATTGGCGCATGGGTGCATCTTGATGCAGACTCAGCCCTTGCCCAGGCCCGCGAACTCGATGACTTGCGCCGCAAGGGACGGGCCTTGGGTTCGCTGCACGGCGTCCCTGTCGGGCTGAA
>CAYRLR010000555.1:0-2551 GCA_964424975.1 uncultured Anderseniella sp. | reverse complement strand
CCATTCGGCGGCCAATTGTGCGACTGCGCCAAACTCCGTCGTGCAGACAGGAGTGAAGTCCTTGGGGTGTGAAAACAGGATCGCCCAGTTATCGCCAATCCAGTCATGCAATGCAAAACTGCCCTGGTCGGTTTCTACGGTTAGATTCGGGATCGTATCGTTGATGCGCAAGCTCATGGTGCGGCTCCTTGTGGAAATCGTAAAATGACAATCGACCTGTCGCCTCGCAGGTGACGGAATCTTGGAACCAAAATAGGTCCTGCAACGGTGTTGTGGCAAGAGGTGCCGCAATTTCCAGGAGTGTACCTGTAATTGGCCGTCAATGATACTGTGTGTGGCGAATAGCGGGGTGGTTTATTGTCCCGACCGGACGCTGCAACAGGTGCCGAAAGCCTGGGTGCCGGAGTCTGTCCGGCAGATCATGGCTCACGGCTCACTCAGCCGCGACGGCAGTCGACAGCTGACACATGGCATCCGTGATGTGGCGGGCGAGGCTGTCGATGGCAGCATTGGTTTTTGACGATTTTATCAGCCCGATATCGAACGTGCCCAGCGGCGGGAAGCCGTCGGCTTCCGTCAGAACACGCATGCCCGGGCGCATGCAGATCTCAGGGATGGCCGCGACGGCAAGCCCGGCGGTTACCGCAGAGGCAATCGCCACCGAGTTTGAGCTGGCATAGGCAAGCCGATAAGGCCGCCCGACGATCTCCAGTCCATCCAGCGCCATTTGCCGCCAGGCGCAGCCGAACTGCGACAGGGCAATCGGCAGAATTTCACAGCGATGCACCGAATGGCGCGCAGAGGTCACCCACAACAATCGCTCGGAGCGGATGACTTGTGTACTGCCGATGTCGCACTCGCAGGTGATCATGGCCAGGTCCAGGTCACCGGACTTGACCATTTCCACCATGGCGCGACTGGTCTGGCAATTGACGTCCACCTGGACCTTGGAATTGGTACGGGCAAATCGCGCCAGTACGTCCGGCAGGATCCGGTCAGCATAGTCATCCGGCGTGCCAAAGCGCACATGACCGGCGATCTCCGGTTTTGTGAAAACCGTCATCGCCTCGTCGTTCAACTGAATCATCCGGCGAGCATAGTCCAGCATCATCTGGCCATCGGCTGTCAGGGTATTGGACCGGCCAACACGTGCGATCAGCGGTTTGCCGACAAGCTCTTCCAGCCGTTTGACCTGCATGGAAACGGCAGATTGGGTGCGACCAACCTGTTGCGCGGTGCGGGTAAAATTGCCGGTTTCCGCCAGTATGGCGAAGGTCTTGAGCAGGTCGACATCCAGATTGGGCAGCATGACAAAAGTCCATCAATATTGTTGATGATTGCCATAAATACTATTCGTTAGACTGATGTGAGGTCAAGCGTCATGTTGAGGACAGTCAAAACGACGTCCAACCCCGCCGCCCCCGTGCGGTTTACTGCGAAAGACCGATAAACCGGTTTTCCGCCAACAGGAGAATAGTGCCATGACTGATTGCACCATCCAACAGGTTCGCCCGGCCGCAAGCGGTTTTTCACTGTCCACGCTGTATCGCAACTGGCGTGCACGCTCGAAGGTTCGCGCCATGCATGACCTGGATGACAGGATGCTGGCCGACATAGGTGTCAGGCGCGACGAGATCATCTGGGCGGCGTATCTGCCGCTGACCGTGAACGCAGCACTGGAGCTGGAAAACGCCGCCTTTCGCCGCCGCAGGAAAACCCGCTTCAGCTAGATCTGTTCCGGTTTGGCCAGTCAGGATCCCAACCTGCGATTGACGGAGTCCAGCAAATCATCGGCGGCGTTGCCTGACCCTGTTCGGGTGTCGCCGCCGATCACATCATCCAGCGTATTGCGGCCCCGCCCGATGGCATCGTCATCATAGGACGGGCGCCGGTTTCTGCTGCCACCGGCCGCACCACCGCCGAGAATGTCGCGCAGCAGATCTTCAATGCCGCCCCCGGGTGCCGGACGTGGTTGTTGTTGTTGTTGTGGGGCCGGCGCACGTTGCCCGCCTGAACCGCCGCCCAGTATGTCGCCGAGAATATCGCCCAGGCCACCGCCTTGACCGCCGCGCGGCTGCTTTTGCTGCCCGCCACCGAGAATGTCGCCAAGAATATCACCCAGGCCGCCGCCCTGGCTTCCGCCAGCACCGCCACGAGGGCCGGGCGCACTGGCACCACCGCTCATTCGCTTGAAGATCGCACCCATGACCATGGACGCTATGATGGGCAGCATCTTCTTCAAAATGGCGCTGCCGATACCGGTGGAGCCGGCTGCCTGCATGGCAACTTCACGACTGACTTCCTTGCGGCCGAACAGATGTCCGAGAATGGCATTGCCATCATTTTGAACAGTATTGAACTCAACCGCGGCATCGTCATCGAGATAACGCTCATGTTGCCCGCCCGACAGCGCTTCAAACAGCGACACCATGCCGTCGGGTTCGCGGGTGTTGCGGCGCACCCCGGATGTCACCATGGGAGCAAGCTCGGCGACAGCAGCCAGTGTCTGCTCGCGCGACAATCCGAACTGCCGGCCCAACACATCCAGACC
>CAYRLR010000554.1:0-2551 GCA_964424975.1 uncultured Anderseniella sp. | reverse complement strand
AATGGATACCGGAGAGGCGGTGTTCAGGCGCCAGATGGCTGCAATCATCAATCGACGCGACTATCTGGCGGGGCTGCAGGAGGTTTCATGCCCGGCACTGGTGATGACGGGCCAGTTGGATGTGATCACACCGCCGGCATGCGCGACGGAGATGGCGGAGCGTCTGCCACATGCGGATCTCCATCTGATCCCCGGATGCGGTCACCTGTCCACCCTGGAAGCCCCGGACACCGTGAATGCGGCCATGCAGCGCTGGCTGGGTGAAACGTAAGCAATGCTGACGTTAATCGTGATTTGACGAAGCGTGATGTCGAGGCGCATCATTTGCCCATCCACTAAGCAAGGAGGTCTACAAAAATGACTCCGCCAAAGCATAGCCTGCTGTAATCAGTCGATTTGGAAAGAGCGCCAGCGCTCGCGTCTGAAAATCTGGTTTCAGCTATTCCGACATACAATTTACCTGAATTGCCGGGCGTCAATGCCCGTATTATGAAAAGCTCGGTCTTCTGATCGGGTAAAGGCAAATAAGCCACAGGCCCCGCGCGGTTAAATGTTCCGGCGGGGCCGATTGCTTGGAAAATTCCCGGCAAGGCAAGGCAAGGTATCGGATTTTCAGGAATAAAATGTAGAATTAAGTCGATATCGCGGTGTTTTAACTCGTTGGAGCTTGGTCTGTTCAGCAACAGGCAAGGGGTCTCACATAAAATGTGATTTGACCTGTGGTCAACAAGTCGCTAAATGTTGAGGCCTGACAGTGAAGATTGCTCAAATAAGGCAATCACGCTTTGGACGCGTATGGAACGCAGAGATACAGAATTAGCGTTTGTGACGTGTAACTGAGACTGATTGATCTGGCGCTGGCGGGCCCCAAATCCCCTGCTATACCCGTCTGACCGATTGATCGGGACCTGGCATATCAGAAGCTCCCCCTCGCTTCGATCCCAGGTTATTCTCTGGAGTCTGCAACCCCGCACATCGCCCCATGTGCGGGGTTGTTTTATTTGTGACGTGATGCCGGCCCTCAATGCGCAGGTATGATAAACTTGCGCCGCTTGTGGCCGTTCAGTCTCATACCACGGGCAGCGTTACGACCTGTTCCCCGGAACTGCATGCGCGCAAGCTGACACGCATCAGGCTCCATACGGATGTGCCACAAGCCTGTCAGCTACCCTGCAAGTGTTGCCAATCTTTTGGGGCTGGATTTTGCGACTTCAGTTAAAGATGAAGACCATCCAGTCAAACCATGGCCTCAAACTTGTGGCCTGTTTGCCACCTGAACTCGCATTCAGCCCCGTGCACATGCCATACTGCGCGCTGATGATTCGCCATGATACTCTCAAATAACCGGAATACGAATGTCCAAGTCACTTGACCTGTTTGGCAATACGGAAGCCACGCCTGCTGCTGTGAAGCCTGTACCTGCTGCTCCTGCGGTTGCGCCGGAGAAGATACGCAAGCATCCGGCGGCCGAAGCAGGCTACACCGCTGCCGATATCGAAGTGCTCGAAGGCCTGGAGCCGGTTCGCCGGCGTCCCGGCATGTACATTGGCGGCACTGATGAAAAGGCGTTGCATCACCTGTTCGCCGAGGTGATCGACAATTCCATGGACGAAGCCGTTGCCGGCCATGCCACCTTCATCGAAGTCGAATATGATGCTGAAGGGTTTCTGAGCGTCTCCGACAATGGCCGCGGCATCCCCATAGATGCGCATCCCAAGTTCAAGGACAAGTCTGCCCTGGAAGTCATTTTGACGACCCTGCATGCCGGCGGCAAGTTCGACTCGAAAGTCTATGAGACATCCGGCGGCCTGCACGGCGTCGGCGTGTCGGTGGTCAATGCGCTGTCCGAAGTGCTCGAGGTGGAAGTTGCCCGCAACCAGACGCTGTATCGCCAGGTCTATTCGCGCGGGGCTGCCCAGGGTCCGATATCCAACGAAGGCAAGGTTCACAACCGGCGTGGCACCAAGGTGCGCTTCAAGCCAGACGAGCAGATTTTCGGCAAGGATGCGAAGTTCAAGCCGGCACGCCTGTTCAAGATGGCCCGGTCCAAGGCCTATCTGTTCGGCGGCGTTGAAATTCGCTGGTCGGTTGATCCTGTCCATTTGAAAGACAAGGACGACACGCCACAAAAGACCGTTCTGCATTTTCCCGGCGGGCTGAAGGATTACCTGGAAGAGGTAATCCATGGCCGCCCGCGTGTGACCGAGGAGATTTTTGCCGGCAAGGTCAAGAAGGAAGGCGGGCACGGGTCGGTCGAATGGGCAATTGCCTGGTTCGGCGGCGCGGACGGGTTTGTTTCATCCTACTGCAACACCGTGCCGACAGCCGAAGGCGGCACCCACGAGCAGGGCTTGCGTTTTGCGCTCAGCCGTTGCCTGAAAAACTATGCCGAGCTGTCCGGCAACAAGCGCGGATCGGTGATCACCACCGAAGACGTGATGTCGTCTGCCGGCATCATGCTGTCGGTATTCATCCGCGAACCCGAATTCCAGGGCCAGACCAAGGAGAAGCTGGCCTCGGCTGAAGCCTCCCGCATCGTCGACAAGGCGGT
>CAYRLR010000553.1:0-2551 GCA_964424975.1 uncultured Anderseniella sp. | reverse complement strand
ATCGTGCCCACGCTGGAGCAATGGAAAGCCATGGCCAGCGTCAAGGGTGCCATGAACACCTATCACTGGCCGTTTCTGGCGCAGCCCTACCCGCTGCCGGAACGGATGATCGGCGCCGATCCGGATTTCTATATCGACCAGAAACTCGGCGCCTGGAACAACGGCACCGGTCTTGACGTGTTTGACCCGGCAGCACTTGCTGAATATCGTGCCCGCTTCCGTGAGCCGGCGGTTATCCACGCCATGTGCAATGACTATCGCGCAGGCGCCACCTGCGACGTGGATCATGATCAGGCAGCGCTTGATCAAGGTATCAAGATCACCTGCCCCATGCTGGCGCTGTGGGGTGATGCCGGCATTCCCGGCAAGTCAGGTGGCGGCCCGCTCGACATCTGGCGCACCTGGGCGACGACTGTATCGGGCCGCGGCATTGCCTGCGGGCATTTTCTGCCCGAAGAAGCCCCCGCAGAAACGCTGGCTGCCATGCTGCCCTTCCTGATGGAGAACGCGGCTTGACCCAGCCCATGGACAGACAGGCCGAATTTTCCGGCACGCGCGACGTGCGCGAAGCGCACCGGTTTGATGAAGCGGCGCTGGCGGAGTATCTCAAAACCCGTATACCCGGTTTCGCACCGCCAATGACGGTCGAGCAGTTCAAGGGCGGCCAGTCCAACCCGACCTACAAGCTTGTCACTGCAGGCGCGTCCTATGTTCTGCGCCGCAAGCCACCAGGCAAACTGTTGCCGTCGGCACACGCGGTTGACCGGGAGTATCGTGTCATCAAGGCGCTGCATGCACAGGGGCTGCCGGTTGCCAGACCCCACTTGTTGTGTGAAGACAGCGACATCATCGGCACTAAATTTTACGTGATGGATTTTGTCGGCGGCAGGGTATTCTGGGAGCCGTACATGCCCGGTCTTTCAGGCCTCGAGCGCGCCAGGGTTTTCAACGAGCTCAATTCGTTCATGGCACGACTGCATTCGGTGGATATCGATGCCGCCGGGCTTGCCGACTTCGGTCGCGCTGAAGGTTATGTGGCACGGCAGATCAAGCGCTGGTCGCAGCAGTACCGCGCATCACAAACCGGGAAAATTCCGGCCATGGACCGGCTGATGGACTGGCTGCCGGATGCCTCACCGTCATCGGGCCAGGTATCGCTTGTGCATGGTGATTTTCGTCTCGACAATTGCATCATTGACAAGACCGCTCCGGAAATCCGGGCGGTGCTTGACTGGGAACTGTCCACCCTGGGCGACCCGATTGCAGATTTCACCTACCACCTCATGCAATGGCGCATGCCGCCGTCCGACAGCGGCGCCGGTGTAGGTTCGCTCATAGGCCACGAACACCTTGAAGGCGTGCCTGCTCTTGAAGATTATGTTGCCGCCTACTGCCAGCAGCGCGGCTTGAGTTCCATTCCCGACCTCGACACATATCTCGCCTACAATTTCTTCAGAATGGCCGCCATCTTCCAGGGTATTGTCGGTCGGGTAAGAGACGGCACGGCGGCCAACCCGCGTGCTGCGGAAATGGCCGGCCTGGTATCGCCCATGGCAGATGTTGCCTGGGACTACGCTCTAAGGGCCGGCGCATGAGTGACCCTCGTATCGGACTGGCACTGGGCGGCGGCGCCGCCCGCGGCCTTGCCCATATCCAGATCCTGCACGCATTTGACGAACTCGGCATCAAGCCGTGCCGCATGTCCGGCACCAGTATCGGCGCACTGATAGGCGCGGCATATGCCGGCGGACTAAGCGCTGCTGAAATTGAAGATCACGCCCGCACTGTCCTGTCCAACAAGCTTGATGCAGCCCGGCGGGCATTTTCGTCGGGGCGCGGCGGCCTGCTGGATCTGATCAATTTCAATCCACTGGCCTCACCGATTCTTGACGGCACGCAACTGGTGAAACTGGTGTTGCCGGCGTCCATTCCTGACGACCTGGCAAATTTCGCCATTCCTCTTACCGTCGTCACCACCGACTTCTACGCCATGAGCGAGGTCGCTTTTTCGTCCGGCGATCCGGTTTCTGCCATTGCCGCCAGCATTGCCATACCCGGCGTGATCTCTGCCCCCAGGCGTGAGGTAACACTGATTGACGGCGGTTGTGTCAACCCGGTTCCGATATCTCATGTGCAGGATGGTTGTGACATCGTGGTGGCGGTCAATGTCATCGGCAGGCCCGTTCACAGCAACGATTCCAGTGCACGAAGCACCGACCTGTTGTCGGGGGCCATGCAGATTCAGCAGCACAAGCTTGCGCAACTGCAGCGTGAGAGGCTGCGCTGCGATATCTGGATTGAACCGGCGATAAGTCAGTTTCGGCTGCATGACTTCTTCCACTTTGAAGACATCATGAACGCCTCGAGACCGGCGCGTGAAGAGATCAAACGCTCACTTGAACGTATCTTGAACAAGCGAGTCGTTTCAGACGCTTAGAGCTTCATCCGATCAGATGGAATCATCTGATCGGATGAAGATGCTCGATTCCAAAGTGCTAGAGCAGTTTGTTTTTTTACGGAATCAAGATTCCCAAATCAGTTGAGTTGTGAT
>CAYRLR010000552.1:0-2553 GCA_964424975.1 uncultured Anderseniella sp. | reverse complement strand
AGGCCGGTTTGCTGCGCCCGCTGGACTGCGTTACGGTCCCCTTGTGGTCAACCAGACCACGGCGGGAACCGTGCCTAGCCAGCAACCACAGAAAACCGGTCAAACGATTCCATCTAAGTGAATCATGCTCTAGATCAGGCCCCCCGCGCCTGTTGACAAATAAGACCACTGGCGAAATTTCGGATTTACGGTGTGTGTAACCACACTGTCACATTGATTTTGACAGGCTTACATGTCACACAGACCCGACTTGCTGATCACGTGGCGAGCATGTCTTGCGAGTATTGATTGTGTGGACGTGCGTTTGCCGCTTTGACCGCGCCGGCTCATGCCGGGGGAGTTTTTGAACATGTCTTTCACCTGGCTGGATGTAGTGCTGGTCTCAATCATGTTGATTTCCGGTTTTCTGGCAATCATGCGAGGGTTTTTCCGCGAATTGATGTCGCTTGTCGCCTGGGGCGGAGCCGCGGGCGCGGCTGCACTGGTGTTGTCGATCCCGGAATTGCGCCAGCAGGCTGCGGCCATCCTGAATCCCTACCTGGATAACAATGACACGTTGATCATCATCGCAATTGCCGGAATCGTGTTCCTGGTGACGCTGATCGTATTGTCGATCATCACCGTGAAACTGTCCGATTCGTTGCTTGAGTCGGGCGCAGGCCCGATTGACCGGACTCTGGGCTTTCTGTACGGGCTGACACGCGGGCTGGCACTGATGGTGATCATGTTCACGCTGTTCATCTGGTATATCCCGCGCGAGAAAGTCCCCACCGAACTGCGTGACGCAGCCACATTGCCGCTGGTCGAGAACTCTGCCTTTTTCCTGGTGGACACCATGTTGACCCTGGGATGGATGCAGCCGGACCTGGCGGAAGACCTGAACGGCAAGATCAGAATTTCAAGTGCAGCGCGCTCGCGCAGTGAGAGCAGTCGCGGCACGGGCAGCGAAGGCAATACCGGTTATCAATCCAATCAGCGCAATACTCTCGACCAGATTATTGAAAGCACGCAAGGCCAGCAGTAAATGACACAGTTTGCAGCCGGGCACGAATAAAGGCACAGCAAGATGACGGACGCTCATGACAGACTGGCCTACGAGCTCGACATGGATGGCGACAGCCTGCGCGAGGAATGCGGCGTGTTCGGTGTATTCGGCCACGAAGACGCATCAGCCCTGACAGCACTCGGGCTGCATGCCCTGCAGCACCGCGGCCAGGAGGCGTGCGGTATCGTCTCCTTCGACGGCAAACGATTTCATGCCGAACGCCGTATCGGGCTGGTCGGCGATGCATTCTCCAAACCCGCCATCATGAAACGCCTGAAGGGCCGCGCGGCAGTCGGCCATACGCGGTATTCAACGACAGGCGAACTGGTGCTGCGCAATGTGCAGCCAATGTTCGCAGAACTGTCGACCGGCGGATTTGCCGTGGCCCACAATGGCAATATCACCAATGGCCTGGAACTGCGCCGCTCATTGATTGCCGATGGCGCCATCTGCCAGTCCACATCGGACACCGAAGCTGTGCTGCACCTGGTGGCCCGCTCGCGCCAGCGCCACCTGGTCGATCGCTTCATTGATGCGATCAAGGCGCTGGAAGGTGCTTATTCACTGGTCTGCATGTCTGCCAAGAATATGATCGGCGTGCGCGATCCGCTGGGCATCCGTCCGCTGGTACTGGGCGAACTGAACGGTGCCTACATATTGTCCAGCGAGACCTGCGCGCTGGACATCATCGGCGCGCGTTTTGTCCGCGAGATCGAAAACGGCGAGGTCGTGGTGATTACCAAGGATGGCGTTCAATCGCTGAAGCCGTTTCCGCCACAGCCAGCGCGTCCGTGTATCTTTGAGTACATCTATTTTTCAAGGCCTGACAGCGTCATCGGCGGGCGGTCAGTCTACCAGGTACGCAAGGAAATGGGCCGGGAGCTTGCCCGCGAGGCAGGCGCAGATGTGGACGTTGTGATTCCGGTTCCCGATTCAGGCGTGCCGGCCGCACTGGGCTATTCGCAAGAAGCCGATGTACCGTTCGAACTGGGCATTATCCGGAATCACTATGTGGGACGGACATTCATCGAGCCAACACAGCAGATCCGGGCACTCGGCGTGAAACTGAAGCACAATGCCAATCGCGCGGTCATAGAAGGCAAGCGCGTCATGCTGGTGGACGATTCCATCGTGCGCGGCACCACGTCGGTCAAGATCGTGCAGATGATGTTTGATGCCGGGGCCAAGGAAGTCCACATGGCGATTGCCTCACCACCCATCACCCATCCGGATTTCTATGGTATCGACACGCCCGAACAGAAGGCCCTGCTTGCCGCGACCCATACGCTGGAGGAAATGACCGAATATATCGGGGTGCAATCGCTTACCTTCCTCTCAGTCGACGGCATTTACCGCGCCACCGGTTATGAAAAACGCGATCCCGTCCGGCCGCAATTCACCGACCATTGCTTTACCGGTGACTATCCCACTGCGTTGACCGATTATAACGACGGCGGCAATCCACACCAGTTGTCGTTGTTGGCCGAAGCCGGCTGATATCAATCCGC
>CAYRLR010000551.1:2004-2554 GCA_964424975.1 uncultured Anderseniella sp. | reverse complement strand
AACCGGCGGCCCTGCAGAAACAATGGCCGCAAGCAACGCTTGATCGACAAACAAGTCGAAGACAAGTCTTCACAAGAAATCCACTTATCAAGAGGCCTCAAATATGCTAGGTCCCTGCGCGCGCTGATTGTTTGAAGTTTTCTGAACGACCCCGGTACTGCCGAGAAGCCCAGTGATCTCCGACAATTTAAAGCGAAACGACTGGCCTGTCCGTCTGCACAAGGCATTGCGGGGGTCACATGAGCATTGAATAAGGAAATACGATCAATGACTATCGGTACCGTGAAATTCTTCAACACCACCAAAGGGTATGGCTTTATCGAGCCTGAAGATGGTTCCAAGGACGCTTTTGTCCACATTTCTGCTGTAGAACGCGCCGGCATGTCCACCCTGAACGAAGGCCAGAAGGTCGAGTTTGAACTGGTTACCGACCGCAAGTCCGGCAAGATGTCTGCTGACAACCTCAAAGCCGTTTAAGTCTAAACGCCTCGAGTGAATTTGAGCCGGCTCGCTGGGATATCCTGGCGGGCCGGTTTTTTGATCGCAGATG
>CAYRLR010000551.1:0-1994 GCA_964424975.1 uncultured Anderseniella sp. | reverse complement strand
TTTTGATCTTTTCAGTTTGCAGAATCACGGTATGCTGGTGAAATGGACTTTTCCGAGACAGTCATTCTGATCGGCCACACGGCTGTGACATGGGCGCACCTGAGCGTGCTTGCGGCTGCGCTTGCGCTGGTATTGCTGGTGAGCGCCGTCATCCTGGCATGGCGCGCGGCCAGTGGTGGCGGACAGCAGTCGATAGATGCCTTGCGCCGCGCAGCTGAGCTTGAAACCAAGCTCGCGGAAATGTCCGGGCAGTTGCGCGGCCTGGCAGAACATTCCGCCTCGACGCAGGCGCACCTGGCGCAGACGCTGGACACCCGGCTTGACCAGGTGTCGCAACGCCTTGGAGCCGGGTTGAGCGAAAGCAGTCAACGCACCACCCAGTCGCTGCAGAAACTCAATGAACGCCTGGCGGTGATTGACACCGCACAGACTAATCTGACCAATCTTTCATCGGAAATGCTGACCCTTCGTGACATTCTGTCCAACAAACAGTCGCGAGGCGCCTATGGCCAGGCCCGCATGGAAGCCATTATCCGCGACGGTCTGCACTCGACCGCCTATTCGTTCCAGACCACCTTGTCGAACGGCACACGCCCTGACTGCCTTATCCGCCTGCCCGAAAATGACATTTCCGTCGTGGTGGATGCCAAGTTTCCGCTGGAAGGATTCAACGCCTTGAAGCAGGCAGGGCCGGCGGAGGATCTCAAGCCGTATCAGCAGCGCTTCAGGGCGGATGTGCAGAAACACGTCAAGGACATTTCTGAGAAGTATCTGCTCAAGGGCGAGACCCACGAGACAGCCATCATGTTCGTGCCGTCCGAGTCCATTTATGCCGATCTGCACGAGAACTTTGAAGACATCATCCAGCGCGCCCATCGCCAACACGTGATAATTGCCTCACCCAATGTCCTGATGCTGCTGGTGCAGACCCTGCAGGCCGTGTTCAAGGACGCGCGAATGCGTGAACAGGCGGTGGTCATACAGACCGAGGTCGCGCGCTTGATGGAAGACATCGGTCGCATGCATGACAGGGTGCTGGATCTGCAGCGCCATTTCGGCCAGGCCGGGAAAGACATCGAGAAAATTGTCATTTCTTCCGAAAAGGTCACTCGTCGCGGTGCGAAAATCGAGCAGGTCGAATTTACCGACCCCAGTCATCGCGAAGATGACGGCGAAGCATCTCCGCCCCGCCTGGTTGCCGGCGAATAGCGCTATGCCCGCCGCCAGGCTGTCTTATACCAAAGGAACTGACTATTGACCCATTTGACCGATTTTTCGCGTTTGCCGGCTAGGCATGCTTCGCGCCGTGGTCTGGTTGACCACAAGTGGAGCATAACGACGTCCGGCGGGCGCGAAAAACCGGCCTGCAGAGCAACATGGGTTCAGTTGAACCCATAAAGTTGCTCTGCCACTTTCAAGGCGATCAGCTTTATGATTTTTGGTTGAAACAACCAAAAACCATCCTGATCTTGTGGGCCAAATCCGTCCATCTGGTGCGTTGCGCCGCTTGCCCGATACACCGCATCGCCCTGCGCACAGCGCCTGCCAGAGTGAACGGATTTGACGCCATCAAATGAGTCAATAGTCAGTTCCTTTGGTATTACCTGGACAGGAAAATCGCTTTTGCAATCTGCTGACGGATGTCTTCGAAGGCACTTGTCAGATCATTGGAATTCTCTGCCTTGAAAAAGTGCGTGTCCGGATCGGAGGCGCAATTGCGCAGGCGGTTTTCCGTTGCATTGTCATCGAGGGCAAACGCAATGGTTATCACCGTGATCTTGTTACCGGCCTTGATGTTGGAGCACAGTTTTGTGAGATTGCTTTCACCGTCAAACCGGTCTCTTGACCGGCCAGCCCCGAACGCCGGGGTCGTCTGTTTGCCGTCCGTCAGGACAACGATGAATTTCTTGTTTTCCTGATCGGCGTAGCTGCGTGCGTCATAGGGTGCGCCCGGTTCCAGCAGATGCCAGCCAAATTCAACGCCAAGTGAAATA
>CAYRLR010000550.1:1267-2559 GCA_964424975.1 uncultured Anderseniella sp. | reverse complement strand
ATTTTCTCTGCGCTGGAGGCTTCCGCCGAGCTGGCCGCCTCTTCCACGTTCAATACCTTGACCACACCATCGTCCACCAGCATTGCATAGCGCTGCGACCGGATACCGAGGCCGACGCCGGTTGCATCCAGTTCCATGCCGATGGACTTGGTAAAGGCAGCCGTTCCGTCCGCCAGGAAGGTAACAGCATCCTTGGCACCTGACTGGTCCGCCCAGGCATTCAGTACAAACACGTCGTTTACCGAAACGCATGCGATGGTATCGACACCCTTGGCTTTGAGGTCGGCGGCATGGGTAACAAAACCCGGAAGATGCTTCATGTGACAGGTAGGCGTAAATGCCCCCGGTACAGCAAACAGGACGACCTTGCGGCCATCAAACACATCTGCCGTGCTCATTTGGGTCGGTCCTTCGGCGGTCATCGTCAGGAAGGTTGCTTCAGGCAGTTTGTCGCCAACAGAAATACTCATGGGTTGCTCGCTTGCTTAACTGGGTTCAAAAAACTTTTTCTACCCGAGAGGTCTACTGCAGCACACCTTCATGGACAAGGCCCGTTTCACCATCCGCAATGGTCAGCCGGACGGGTTTTCCGGCCAATGCAACAGCGCCGCCGGAACTGTCAATCGCGATTCGCCATGTGCTGACGGACCCCGACTGGCTGATCAGTTCGGGCTTGCGAAAGTAGGACACACCGTCGGCCTCAACAAAAATGTCAGCGTCGCCGGGCGACCTGAGCCCGGTGAGAGATACTTCCAGCAAAGGCTTTCCATCGACCTCGACCTGCCTCAGTGATCTGACAGCAAGGCGGTCTGCAGCGGGTTCGGCCGGCACCGTGGCGCGCGCCACCCTGAGCCGGAACCTGTCGGAAGCCGACACGGATGTTGCATCGATATCGAGCTTCACCTGTGCCTGTACAGGCACGCAGATATCGTTGCACACGGCGTAGAATATGTTCAGGTCCAGCCTGGCGGGCCTGGATATATCCCTTGGCGTCACATCAACCGGGAAGATAACTTCCGTCTTGTAGCCGATACCCTCGCCATTTTCGTCTGCAAAGCGATGCGGCAGCGGCATCATCACCTTTACCGCTTCAACATTTTCCGATGCCGACCAGTCAAAGCTCGGCGGCACGCCGCCGTCGCCGGGCACCCGCCAGTAGGTTTTCCACCCCTGCTGCATGGTAATGTGAATGCCACTGCGCCAGACATCGGACTGCTTGCCGGCATTCATCAACCGCAGGGACGAATAAGGTGAGGCGAATTCCCGGGTCGGCTGATCACCGGCAGCGGCCA
>CAYRLR010000550.1:0-1167 GCA_964424975.1 uncultured Anderseniella sp. | reverse complement strand
GATGGAAAGATGCTGATTGCGATGCCCGGTATCGGAGATGACCGATTTGACCGGGCCGTGATCTTTGTGTGTGCTCATTCCAGTGATGGAGCGATGGGCCTGGTCGTCAATCATCAGGTCGACAGCCTATCTTTCGGCGGACTGCTTGAACGGCTTGACCTGGTCGACAATGAAGACGCCATTCGCCTGCCCGACAGCATTGCGTCCACGCACGTGCTGCAAGGCGGGCCCGTCGAGACAAGCCGCGGATTTGTACTGCATTCCAGGGATTATTTCAGTGCCGAGAGCACGTTGGGTGTCGACAGCAATATCGGGCTGACGGCGACGCTCGATGTGTTGCGGGCCATCGCACGCGGTGAAGGACCACGCAAATCGCTGCTGGCCCTGGGATATACCGGTTGGGGACCGGGACAGCTGGAAAGTGAAATCCGGCAAAACGGCTGGCTGCATTGCGAGGCCGATGAAGCCTTGTTGTTCGACAGCGATCTGGACGCCAAGTACCAGTCGGCGCTGGCGCGCATCGGGGTCAGTGAGGCCAGTTTGTCAGGCGGCCATTTCGGCAACGCCTAGAGCATCGGGCGTTTAATCTGCAAGGCACTCGGCAGCTTTGTCGATATGACATTTCCTGTCCCGGAGAATTACTGTTCGCGCCAAAGGGAATTCTCAAGCGTTCACACTTGTCCCCGCACGCTCCAGGACCTGTTTTGACGCGCCTTAAACCGCGGTGGTTCCCTTGGACTTTTTTGTCGCCCGGCGCTTTTTCCTTGCGGAGGTTTTTTTCGCAGGTTGTTTCCTGGCTGTCCTGGGCTTGCGGGGTGCCTTCGGCTTGCCGGGCTGGCCGGGCTGGCCGGTTTCAGACCTGGCATCGGCAGCGTTGTTTGACTCGCGGGGCGTTGGTTTTTCGCTCTGCTGCGTTGGTTTTTCGCTCTGCTGCGTTGCCGCCTTTTCAGACACGGTTTCACCTGCGGCGGGCGCAGCCGGCAGTTTTTCAGCTACCGGTTCCGGTTTGCCGATAGCCTCATCTTCCGTCGAGGGCTGTGGTGCGGGCACAGGTTCGGCTGTTGGCAGGGGTTGTGTCTCCATGACCGGCTTTGGTGGTGCTACTGGTGTGGTTTTGCGTATGGGCCTGATGTCTGCTGCCGGTTTGGCTTGCGCCACCGGTGCCGG
>CAYRLR010000549.1:0-2567 GCA_964424975.1 uncultured Anderseniella sp. | reverse complement strand
CACCCGCGCCGATGCCGACAGGGATGTGCAGCGACGTGCCGGCGATATCCGCGCCCGGGTTCACGAGCAAGTCGGCAGCAAGGTCTTCGAGCGCCTGGCTCCGCGTGTCCAGGCGGCGCTGATCTCGGTGGGCTACGCTACCGGCTCCCTGCCGGACGCAGTGGCACAGGCGGTCAGGTCGGGCGATGCAGAGACAATTGCCGCTGCCATTGAAGCCGATGATGAAGCGGGCAACGAAGTTGATGGTGATGCAGACGCCGGTATCAATTGGCCGCTCAGGGGTGCACAAGCCGCAATCGTGCGCGGTAAACCCGGCAATGCCTACGAGCAGATGGCGCAGCGTCCCGCATGGGCCGGGGTGCTGGACCGGGAGCAGACATCAGCCTTGCGCGCGGCTGCGGCAAGCGAAGTTGAGCGCCACGACGCCGGGCGTGCCCTGGCCGACAGGACTGAAGTGCACCGGCTTGCCCAGAACCTCCGGTCGGACATCCGCGCGGCCTATTCGACCGGCACTCCCGGCGATATTGACCCGGCCAGCGTGAGGCGGGAAATGGGACCGGACCGGCACCGCCACTGGGTCGAGGCCCGCCACGACGCGGCCCGTGTGGCCGGGCAGACACGCGACATGGCGATCCTGCCGGATGACCGGATTGCGCAGCGCGTCGAGGCCCTGCGGCCTGAACCGGGGTCCCGGAATTTTGCGCGCGCGCAGGCGGTCCATGAACGGGTCTCCCGGCGGGCCGACGAGATCCGGCGCGAGCGCACGGACAATCCGGCCCGCGCGGGCCTGCGGGTTCCGTCGGTGCGCCGGGCTTTGCTGGAGGCGGAAGACCCGGGCACCGCGTCTCCCGACAAGATCCAGACGCTGGTGCGCGAGTTGTTGGCAGCCCAGTCAGCGCTGGGCATCCCCAGGGTGGCGCTGGCGCCGGTGCCGGATGAATGGGCGTTGAAGATCGGCAAGGCGCTGCAGACGATTGCGACCGGGCAGGGCGGTGCAGACGCTGACGAAGTGGCGAGCGCGGTGCGCGAGATGTATGGCGATATCCGGCTGCAATATGGTGAGTTTGCCGACGATGTGATTGCCTATTCCATCGGTAGGACCGGTGCGCTCAGCAGTGCCACAGCCCACCAGGCCGGCGAACTGGTGAAGTTGTTGGCCAGCGCAGATTGAGCCACCAAAATCTCTTGCCGCCTGTTCTCAACGAACTGACAAGGTAGTTTCATGTCCAGTACGATCACTGACAGGGCGTCGGGGCTTGGCTCCGGCGCAACCCCCAATGGCGACAACGCCACCGTTTCCAAAAAGGTGCCTTGCCGTGTCGCGACCACTGCAAACACGGCATTGGCGGGATTGCAGACGATTGATGGCATTGCGTTGGCCGCTGGCAATCGCGTGCTGGTGAAAAGCCAGGCAGATGCAAGCGAGAATGGCATTTACGTGGCGAGTACCGACGTCTGGCAACGGTCAACAGATTGCGCTGACAGTGGTGACCTGGTGAGCGGCACCGAGGTGCGTGTCAATGAAGGCGCACTGGGTGCGTTTGGATGGTATTGCACCAGCCTGGACCCCATTGTTATCGGCACTGACGACATTACCTGGGCGAAGGTTGTCGCAGGAACCAACGGAACGGATGGATCAGACGGTGCGGATGGCGCAGACGGTGCAGACGGTGCAGACGGTGCAGACGGAAACACCATCCTGTATGGAACTGCCGTCCCGACAACGGAAGGTATGGACGGGGATTTCTATATCCGCACGTCGACCAGTTTCATCTACGGGCCAAAGGCGTCCGGCACATGGCCTTCAGGCACCAGCCTTGTCGGGCCTGCAGGCTCAACCGGTGCAACCGGGGCCACTGGTGCGACCGGCTCCACCGGAGCGCAAGGAGACCAGGGCCCGCAGGGCGCACAAGGTGAAACCGGGGCTGCGGGAACTGACGGGAACACGGTTCTGTATGGAACGGCAGCGCCAACGAGCGAAGGCGTGGATGGCGATTTCTATATCCGGACCTCGACCAGTTTCATCTATGGCCCCAAGGCCGCCGGCGTGTGGCCTTCCGGCGCAAGCCTGGTTGGCCCGACCGGCGCGACCGGTTCGACAGGTGCCACAGGCGCGACCGGCGCTGCGGGCAATGCCGGCGCAGATGGCGCGGATGGTGTAACAAACGGATATGGATTTGCCGTCTCGGACACGACAACTGACAGCGATCCGGGTGCCGGAAATATCCGGTTCAACAATGCTGCGTTTGCGTCCGTAACGTCGCTGTTCATCAGCAATGCTGATGCCGCTGCGGGTGATGTGACGGCATGGCTTGACAGCCTTGATGACAGTTCAACTCCAAGTCACAAGGGGTATTTGCGGATTGTGCAGGCGGCTGACCCGTCTGTCTATCGTGAATTTGTTGTAACCGGGTCGGTCACGGACGGCACCGGCTATCGCAGGGTTCCGGTGTCTCCTGTCGCGACGGCCGGCGCACTGTCAGATGGCGATGATGTGTTGGTGATGTTCTCACGCACCGGCAATGTTGGCGCTGCCGGGGCCGGGTCCGGCGACATGGTTGCTGCAA
>CAYRLR010000548.1:0-2573 GCA_964424975.1 uncultured Anderseniella sp. | reverse complement strand
GTGATGTCGCCGCTTTCCTCGATGTCACCGGCCGTAACCGCGCCAGGTCCCTGCTTGCGCAGCGTCAGGCGCTTGGGGCCTTCACCCTGCATGCCAACGGCGATTTCCTTGATGTTCAGCACAATGTCGGTCACGTCTTCACGCACACCGGCGATTGACGAGAACTCATGCAGTACGCCATCAATTTGAACGGACGTTACGGCCGCGCCCTGAAGCGACGACAGCAATACACGGCGCAGGCTGTTGCCAAGCGTCATGCCGAAGCCGCGTTCAAGCGGCTCGGCAACCAGCGTTGCGGTGCGGCGGCGATCGCGGCCGGCATTCACGTCCAGCTTTATTGGCTTGATAAGATCTTGCCAGTTCTTAGTGTTCACGGTGTCGACCTCTGTGCAGTTGTGGGTATCTGGTTTCCGCGGATCGGAACAAGAACCCTGAATACAAATTGTGTCGGCGAACCTGCTGGCCACCCAGCAAATTCACCCAGTCCAAATCAAAACTAGACGCGACGACGCTTTGGCGGACGCACGCCATTGTGCGGGATCGGTGTAACATCGCGGATCGAGGTTACCTGAAGACCAACGGACTGCAGGGCGCGCAGCGCTGACTCGCGGCCTGAACCGGGCCCGCATACTTCGACTTCGATGGTCTTCATACCATGTTCCATGGCAATTTCGCCCGCCTGTTCGCCTGCGACCTGCGCGGCATACGGCGTCGATTTGCGTGAACCCTTGAACTTCATCTTGCCGGCCGATGACCAGGCAATCGCGTTGCCCTGAACATCGGTGATGGTGATCATGGTATTGTTGAACGTGGAGTTCACATGAGCGACGCCGGAAGAGATGTTCTTGCGTTCCTTGCGGCGCGTACGTGTCGGTTCTTTAGCCATTTAAAAAATGCTTTCCGAGAAAAAAACTGATTACTTTTTCTTGCCTGCGATGGCCTTGGATGGCCCCTTGCGGGTGCGGGCATTGGTATGAGTGCGCTGACCACGGACTGGCAGACCACGACGATGGCGCAAGCCACGGTAGCAGCCAAGGTCCATAAGACGCTTGATGTTAACTGCGGTATCGCGACGCAAATCGCCTTCAACCATGTAATCGCGATCAATGGATTCGCGGATCTGGATGACTTCCGCATCTGTCAACTCGTTCACACGGCGCTCTGGCGCTATGTTCACGGTTTCACAGATCTTCTTCGCGTAATTTGCGCCGATTCCATGAATATACTGCAGCGCGATTACTACGCGCTTGTTCGTCGGAATGTTGACGCCTGCTATTCGGGCCAAGACGCTATTCTCCTGCAAACGGGCTGGCCTGACGGATTGTCAGAAATGCCAGCACCAAAACTAAACCAAAAAACGGATTGTTGTTGCCTAACGGCAACAAGGCTCACCCCAAGCAGACACAACGCCACTTGCGGTCAGCCTGTCAGCAACCGGATTGGCGCAGTTTCTATGCTGGATTCTCCGGCACGTCAACCATTTAACCAATATCCGGTCGCTTGTGAACCCTACCCGTTCAACACCTCCATTATCTGGCGAGTTACTTCGTCCATCTCCGCCATGCCATCAACACAGCGCAGCTTGCCTTTCGCTGCATAATACTCAATCAGCGGCGCTGTCTGGGCATGATAGACATCAAGCCGCTTTTTCAGCGCTTCTGCATTATCGTCAGCCCGTGGGCCGCCTTCCGTCTCAGCCGCACGCTTTTCAATGCGGTTGATCAAAATTCCATCGTCAACCTGCAGCTCGACCACGGCATCAAGTTGCAGCCCCTTTTCGGCCAACATGACGTCGAGGGCTTCTGCCTGCGACACATTGCGCGGAAACCCATCCAGGATGAATCCACCGGCGCAATCAGCGTCTTCAACGCGATCCGATATAATACCTACCACGACTTCATCCGGCACCAGTTCACCACGTGCCATTATGTCCTTGGCTGTCAAACCGACAGGTGTGCCGGCAGCCACCGCGGCGCGCAGCATGTCACCAGTGGACAATTGTTTCATGCCTTTGCCGGTTTCAATACGCATTGCTTGCGTACCCTTGCCTGCACCGGGCGGGCCGAGAAGGATGACATTCACTTGCGGGACCCCCTGAGCTTGGTTTTCTTCATCAAGCCCTCATATTGCTGGGCCAGCAAATGACTCTGCACCTGGGAGACCGTGTCCATCGTAACGGACACGATAATCAGCAACGACGTGCCACCGAAATAGAACGGTATGGCGGCGTAAGACGTCAGGATTTCCGGTAACAGACAAACAGCAGCAAGGTAGAGTGCGCCAACCACAGTGATGCGGGTCAGGACATAATCAATGTATTCAGCCGTGCGCTCGCCGGGACGAATACCAGGAATAAAGCCGCCGTGTTTCTTCAGATTGTCAGCCGTCTCTTTCGGATTGAACATGATCGCGGTGTAGAAGAATGCGAAAAAGATGATCAGGCCGATATAGATGGCCAGGAACAGTGGCTGGCCACGACCCAGAAGCGCATTGACCGTGTTGAGCCAGTCCGGCCCGCTACCCTGGCTGAAATTCGACACCGTAATCGGCAACAACAACAGTGATGAGGCGAA
>CAYRLR010000547.1:0-2575 GCA_964424975.1 uncultured Anderseniella sp. | reverse complement strand
TTGCGGCAAGTACAAGCGGATGAAGTACAAGGGCATCATCTGCGAAAAATGTGGTGTGGAAGTCACCCTGGCCAAGGTGCGTCGCGAACGCATGGGCCACATTGATCTTGCGGCACCGGTTGCGCACATCTGGTTCCTGAAATCTCTGCCGTCGCGTATTTCACTGCTGCTGGACATGACGTTGAAGGACGTGGAGCGTGTTCTGTACTTTGAAAACTACATTGTCACGGAACCCGGCCTGACACCGATGAAGCACGGTGAAATGCTCACCGAAGAACAGTACATGGAAGCTCAGGACCACTACGGCGCCGACAGCTTCACCGCTGGTATCGGTGCCGAAGCCATCCGTGAAATCCTGATGGGCATCGAGCTGGAAAAATTGCGCGATGAACTGCGTGTCGGAATTGCCGAGGCAACAACCGAGCTCAAGCCGAAGAAACTGGCCAAGCGTCTGAAGATCGTCGAGGGTTTCATTGAATCCGGTAACAAGCCGGAATGGATGATTCTGACCGTTGTGCCCGTGATTCCGCCGGAATTGCGTCCGCTGGTACCGCTTGATGGCGGCCGCTTCGCAACATCCGATCTCAATGATCTGTATCGCCGCGTGATCAACCGGAACAACCGCCTGAAGCGGCTGATCGAACTGCGCGCACCTGATATCATCATCCGCAACGAAAAGCGGATGTTGCAGGAATCCGTGGATGCGTTGTTCGACAACGGTCGTCGCGGTCGTGTGATTACCGGCGCCAACAAGCGTCCGCTGAAGTCGCTGGCCGACATGCTGAAGGGCAAACAGGGCCGTTTCCGCCAGAATCTGCTCGGCAAGCGTGTCGACTATTCCGGCCGGTCGGTTATCGTGGTTGGCCCTGAACTCAAGCTGCATCAGTGTGGCTTGCCCAAGAAGATGGCGCTTGAGCTGTTCAAGCCGTTTATCTACTCGCGGCTTGATGCCAAGGGACTGTCATCGACGGTCAAGCAGGCCAAGAAGCTGGTCGAGAAGGAAAAGCCCGAAGTCTGGGATATTCTTGACGAGGTGATCCGCGAACATCCGGTTCTGCTCAACCGCGCGCCAACGCTTCACCGTCTCGGCATTCAGGCATTTGAGCCGGTGTTGATCGAAGGCAAGGCAATCCAGCTTCATCCGCTGGTCTGTGCTGCCTTCAACGCTGACTTTGACGGCGACCAGATGGCGGTTCACGTGCCGTTGTCCCTGGAAGCACAGCTTGAAGCCCGTGTGTTGATGATGTCCACCAACAACGTCCTGCATCCTGCCAACGGTCAGCCGATTATCGTGCCGTCCCAGGATATCGTGCTTGGCCTGTACTACGTTTCCCAGATGAAGGAAAACGAACCGGGCGAAGGCATGTTGTTTGGTAATGTAGCTGAAGTTGATCATGCCCTGCATGCCGGCGTGGTCACTCTGCATACCAAGATCAAGGGTCGCTTCAAATATCTGGACGAAGAAGGTAACCCGACTTCGCGCATCTATGAAACCACTCCGGGCCGGTTGAAGGTTGGCGAATTGCTGCCAAAGCAGCCTGGCATGTCGCTCGAGGTCTGCAACAAGCTTCTGACCAAACGCGAAATCTCGAAGATGATCGATGACGTCTATCGCGGTTGCGGTCAGAAAGAGTCCGTCATTTTCTGCGACAAGATCATGGGACTTGGTTTCTACAATGCCTTTAAGGCCGGTATCTCGTTTGGCAAGGATGACATGGTCATTCCCGAAACCAAGGAGAAGCTGGTTGCCGAGACCCGCGAACTGGCCAAGGAATATGAACAGCAGTACATTGACGGCCTGATCACCAAGGGCGAAAAGTACAACAAGGTTGTTGATGCCTGGGCAAAGTGCACCGACAAGGTCGCTGACGAAATGATGGCTCGTATTCAGGCTGTTCAGTTCGACGAAGTGACCAAGCGCGAAAAACCGGTGAACTCCATCTACATGATGGCTCACTCCGGTGCGCGTGGTTCCCCGGCCCAGATGAAACAGCTTGGCGGAATGCGTGGCCTCATGGCCAAGCCGTCAGGCGAGATCATCGAAACGCCGATCATCTCGAACTTCAAGGAAGGCCTGACCGTTCTGGAGTACTTCAACTCCACTCACGGCGCCCGTAAGGGTCTGGCAGATACCGCCTTGAAGACGGCAAACTCCGGTTATCTGACGCGTCGTCTTGTCGACGTTGCCCAGGATGCCATCATTGCCGAGGACGATTGCGGTACCAAGAACTCGATCACTGCCCGGCCGATCATTGATGCCGGTGAAATCATTGCCTCTCTGGGCTTGCGTGTTCTGGGCCGTACGGCGGCAGAAGATGTACTGCACCCGCAGACCAATGAAGTCATCATTCCAGCAATGCGGGAAATTACCGAGGAAGACGTCGAGAAGATCGAAGAGGCCAACATCCAGGAGTTCCGCATCCGCTCAGTGCTGACATGCGAAACCCGCTTTGGGGTGTGCGCACGCTGTTACGGTCGTGACCTTGCACGCGGTACGCCGGTCAATCACGGTGAAGCTGTCGGTGTTATTGCCGCGCAGTCGAGCGGTGAGCCTGGTACCCAGCTGACCATGCGG
>CAYRLR010000546.1:0-2611 GCA_964424975.1 uncultured Anderseniella sp. | reverse complement strand
AAAACCCACTCACGGTTATTGCCAGGCATGGATGGCTGTACGGATTGATGAGGGTCATTGGGGTTCAGTGAACCTCAAGGGCGTCAACGTTGCCGCATTGCTGGATATCCCCGGGCGGATGGGAGAAGGCGGCTGGTCTGTCGGTCTGTATGTCGATGACAAGGCCTCCGAGGCACAAACCCACGCTGTTGAAATGATCATGTCCGGCTCAGCCAAAGGCACAACCGGCCTGTTCAAGCTGCTGGTGGCCAATTTCCTGGGCACCCAACGCATGCCGGTGACCTATGAAACCAATGGCAGCGAACGAACCGTAACTGCCGGGCGCAAGGTGATGGCCACTATCAGGCAGATTGACGGTGCGCGGCCCAATGAACCAGTGACAATCCAGAACACTTCCTACTGGATGGGACCCGAAGTAATCGTGGCGCAGGGCGTCAAAGCCAAAGTGCGCGATTTCGGCCGGGTCTGGAACTTCGACGACAAGTCCGCTGAACTGTGCAATATCGAGTGGTCCGGGCCGTAATCGAGCCGGTCATCACTCGCCCCTGAACACAGGCTTGCGTTTTTCCAGGAACGCAGTGACGCCTTCATTGTAGTCATGACTTGCAGCCGCTTGCGCCTGGAGGCTTGCTTCAACTGCCAGATGCGCGTCGAGCCCGTGTGAGGCAGATGCGTTAATCGCCTGTTTTATCAAGGCAAAAGCCTTTGTAGGTTGCCTTGACAACCGGCTCGCCATGGCTGTGGCTTCCGCGATCAACTTGTCATCATCGCAGACTTGCCAGATCAACCCCCATGCGTGCGCTTTTTCCGCCGCCAGCGGTTCTGCAAGCATCGCCAGTCCCTTGGCGCGGGCTTCGCCGACTTGTCTGGGCAGCGTCCAGGTGCCACCGGCATCCGGGATCAGGCCAATCCGGGCAAATGCCTGCAGGAATGAGGCTGACCTGGCGGCCAGGATGATATCGCAGGCCAGAGCAAGGTTGGCGCCGGCTCCCGCCGCGACACCGTTAACCGCACATACGACCGGCATGGGCAGATTGCGAATACGCGAAACCAGCGGATTGAAGTCCTGTTCGAGCAGCTCCAGGATTTCCGCCGGCCCGTCCATGCGCAGATCCGCGAGATCCTGGCCTGCACAAAATGCCCTGCCCGCTCCGGTCAGCAACACGGCGCGCGCTCCCGACATTTCTATTTCATCGAACGCGACGCGCAACTCCACATGCATGTTGCGGGTAGTCGAGTTCAGCTTGTCGGGGCGGTTAAGCGTCACAACCGCCAGATTGTCATTGAGATCAAATGTAATGTCGGAGTATGCCATTTGCAGGTCCTGATGGTTTGACGGTGCTGTCGGATATAAACATGATCGAAGTGTGCCTCAGCTTGGTGGCGTCGCGCAATTGGCAAGGTGAGCCCAATATGCAGAACGGATCAGACTATGACGTGATTGTTGCCGGTGCCGGCCCGGCCGGTCTGGCTGCGGCGTGCTTGCTGGCACAGGCAGGTTGCAGAACGGCCTGTGTAGCCCCTGGCGTGGACCTGCTGTCAGCGCCGCGCACCCCGCAACCCGTGCGGCGCACCGTTGCCTTGATGCAACCTGCCATCCGCCTGTTGGAAACCCTTGGTGTCTGGCCGGGCCAGTTGCAACGCGAATGCGCAAAACTTGATCTGCTCAAAATCGTTGATGATACCCTGGCTGCTTTCACCGCACCCACGGTCACCTTTGCTTCGAGTGAACTTGGTGACGTCCCGTTTGGCTGGAACATACCACTAGATTTACTGGTCCATGAACTCGCGCAAGCCGCAAAGGTCACGTTCGTCGATGCTTCGGTATCCGGTTACCAGGTTCGCGCAGACAAAGCCGAGCTGACACTGGATACCCGCGATGTGCTGACGAGCGCTGTGGTCGTTGCAGCAGATGGACGCCAGTCTGTCCTGCGCCGCGATGCCGGTATACCAGTCAATGAATGGCGCTATGACCAGACCGCTCTTGCGCTGAGTTTCTCCCACTCCTCGTCGCATCACGGCATGTCGGTGGAATACCACAAGACATCAGGTCCGTTTACAACCGTGCCCCTGCCCGGCAAGCGGTCAAGCCTGGTTTGGATGGTCCGGCCGGAAGAGGTCGCATCGATTCGTGCGCTCTCCGAGGATCAACTGGCTGCGCGGCTGCAACTGGAAATGCATGGTGATCTGGGCCTTGTGGAAGATGTAACATCGCCCGTTGCCATCCCCATGACCGGCATGGCCGCAAGAAAATTTGCCGCCAATCGAGTGTTGCTGGTCGGCGAAGCCGCTCACGTCGTTCCACCGATCGGAGCACAGGGACTGAACATGAGCTTACGGGACGCAGCATTTGCAGCCCAGGCAATCGCCGATGCGTTCCGCCTTGATGAAGACCCCGGGAGCGCTGCATTGTGCGTTGCCTACGACACCGGCAGACGCGCGGACGTGCTGCCCCGCCAGGCCGCGGTAGACACCATGAACCGCTCGTTGATATCGGAGTTCTTTCCGCTGCACCTTGGCCGCGCAATCGGGATGACGGCCTTGCAACGCATTCCACCGCTGAAGCGTCGCGCCATGCTGGAAGGCATGAACCCCACCGGTTCACTGCCAC
>CAYRLR010000545.1:0-2613 GCA_964424975.1 uncultured Anderseniella sp. | reverse complement strand
ATGAAGGCGCCGTGAATATCTGCGTGCTCGAGCCGGGTCTCAACCTCGGCCGGGCGCAGGCGATGATTGATCGGCACCATGCAAACACCCATCAATCCAAGCGCAAAAGATATCTCGAGATAGCGGTTGCTGTTGCGGGACAGGACAGCGATTCGGTTGCCTTTCACCAAACCGCGGCTGGTCAGCGCGTCCGCGAGTTTGTTCACCCGTTCGTGCAGTTGCTTGTGTGTCCAGACCTGGCCTTCAAAAACAATAGCGGCGCGATCAGGGTGCAGTCTTGCGGTATAGGCGAGAGATTTGCCAACGATCATTGGACATCCTTCTTTTTTGTTGTGTTCGTGTTGTCGAGTGGCATGACGCGTTGCATGAAACGAAGTGCGATCAAGGTTGCCACAGCGCAAATGCCGGTAAGCGAGAGAAATGCCGCGTAATCGGTAAACTGCAGTCCCATATGAGCCGGTACAAAGCAGATCATCAGCATGGCCAGGGCCACGAGCCAGTGCAGCGTGGTTTTCATGGGTTCACTTGCTCCATGCTGTTGGCGCGCTCCTGCCGCAGTTGCCGCACCAAGATGACCGCCAGAACGACCAGTGCCGCGAGCCCATAGCGAATGTCGGGGTTGATCAGAAGGAACGCGGCAAACATCAGTACCAGCCGTTCCCAGTTTGCCAGGGCCAGCAGAAAATGGCCCTGCACAGCGGCTGCAAGTGCCACAATACCCAAGGCTGCCGTCACCGTTGCCGAGATGATCGCGAACGGCGTGCCGTCCAGGAGCAGTGCCGGCGTGTAAGCGAACATGAACGGAATAATGAAGGAGGCCAGCCCGATTTTGGTCGCGGTCCACCCGGTCTGCCAGGGATTGGACCCCGCGATGCCAGCGGCAGCATAGGTGGTCAGTGCGATCGGTGGGGTTACGCCCGACAAGGCCCCGAAATAGAATACGAACAGGTTTGCAGCCATGGGCGTGATGCCCATGTCGATAAGCGACGGCACCACGAGGGCTGCAAGTGTGATGTAGATGATCGTGGTGGTCATCCCCATGCCGAGGACGATGCAGATAACCATCGTCATGAGCAAGGCGGGCAACAGGTTGCCCTGTGCCACGTCCAGAATGAGCCGGGAGAACCGCCCCGCCAGCCCGGACAGATCCATTGAGCCTATGATGAGGCCCGCTGCCGCACAGGCAATGGCAATCGGTATGGTGGCCCGCATTGCGTTTTCCAGCGCAGCAATCACATCAACCGCGGACAGCCTGGTCTCGGCCCGGAACTGCACGACGATGACGGTCATCACCAATGCCGCCACACCCGATACCATCGGTGTAAATCCGAGCATCAGAAAGGTCACGATTGCGCCCAATGACAGGAGAAGCGGCCACCCGCTCTTCAGAACTGGCCAGAATTTCGGCAGCTCACTTGCCGGTATTCCCACCAAGCCTTCCTTCTTTGCTTCCAGATGAATCATGGAAAGCAGCGAAAGGTAATACAGCATGGCCGGAATAATGGCAGCCAGGATCACGTCATGATATCCGATGCCGGGAATGAACATCGGAATGATGAAGGCCGCGGCTCCCATGATCGGGGGCATGATCTGACCACCATTGGAGGCAATTGCCTCGACAGACGCTGCCATTCGGGGACTGAACCCTGAAGATTTCATCAGAGGAATAGTGAACGAACCGGAGGTCACGACGTTTGCCGTCGTGCTGCCGGAAAGAGTGCCATAGGCAGCACTCGCAACGGCAGCCGCCTTGGCCGGGCCGCCGCTCATCCAGCCGGTCGCGGAATAGGCGATATCAGTGAAAACCTGGCCGGCCCCGGACCGCACAAGAACAGCGCCGAACATCATGAATGCGATGATGAATGTCGAAGCGACGGATATCGGAATGCCCAGCATTCCATCGGTATCCATCGTCAAATAGGAAATCAGGCTGCCATAATCGGTTGGCGCCGCATAGAATATTCCCGGTGCATGCGGGGCAAAGACCGCATGAACCATGAAGAAAACCGGAAGGATAACCAGTGCAAAGCCGACTGTTCGCCGTATCGCTTCCAGAACCAGAAGCACCAGCACCGTGCCGTTGATCACGTCATTGCTGACCGGTATGCCGGAGCGAATGGCCAGGGCATCGATGTCCCGGATCATATAGACATAACAGCCAACGGTCGCGAAGATGAGCAACAGGTCGATCACCGAGACAAGCCGTAGCGCCGAAGACCACCTCGCACGCCCGAGCGGGTAGAAGATGAAGCTCAGAATCAGAAACATGGTGAGATGCGTCAGCCTGTGACGGAATGCTTCCGCGACACCGAAAATACCACCGGCAAGATGATAGATGGCGGTCGCAAAAACGACGGTCGCGATCGCAAACACCAGCCAGCCCGGAATCTCTTTCTGGGTGCGGGCAAACCATGCATCGCTGGCGTTTTCCGCTTCATGGTGGATTGCCACAACGACCTCCGTTCACGCTTGTGAATTCAGTTTGTCTTGTTTTTTGCTGAACAGGCATATGCGGTTGCCGTCAGACCGGCAACCGCATCGCTCCAGTGTTACCAAGCGTTCTTTGATTTCAGATACGCGATGGCACCGTCATGAAATGGAATGGGACCATCC
>CAYRLR010000544.1:0-2622 GCA_964424975.1 uncultured Anderseniella sp. | reverse complement strand
CCGCCGTTGGCTATGCGGGCCCAGGCGGCATCATTGATCGACACGCCGATCTGTTCCTGCAGGGCGGTGACATATTCAGCATACAGGTCGTTTGACAGGCTGCTTTCGAGAACCTGGCGGATTGCCCTGGCTTCTTCGGAGTCAGAATTGTAACCGGTGCCCAGAACCGGTGTGGACGCGATGATCTTTGCCGACCGACCGTCATTTGCAATCGAGAATGTCTTGCCGTCTTCTGCAACGGAAAACAACGCTGCCAGGTCGGCCGTACTGAATCCCGTCCTGGCTTCATTGCGCCTGAGGCCGGTTACCGTACTGATCCCGGCTCCTTCGGCACTTGCCAGATCGGCAATGGGCGTGCCGGATTTCAGCTTGGCGACGAGTTCTTCAGCCTTGTTGCGGGTTGCGCTTGCAGCTTCGCGGGACTTCCAGGTTTCGGCCACCTTGTTCCTGATTTCATTGAAGGGCGGCACAGACGATTCGCTGATGTCGACAGTCTCAAGCCAGGTGAAGCCGTCGTCACCGTCGGTCAACGGGGAAATCTCAAGCCCGATCTCGGTGGTAAAGGCCGTGGCCAGCGTGCTGGCATGGCCGGGAACAATCACTGCCTTGCCGGTCTTGTCGGTGCCGTCCAGGGCCACGGGGCCGACGGTGGCCACCTTGAGGCCGATTTCACTGGCGGCTTCGGCCAGTGATGCGCCTGCGGCGCGGGCATCTTCAAACTTGTCATGCAGGTCAAGCAACTGGCCGCGCGCCTTGACGACGCGGACAGCTGCCATCAGTTCGTCGCGCATGTCGTCCAGCGACCGGGCGGTGGACTTGTCAACAATCGTCGCCTTGAGAAGGACGGTGGAAAAACGGCCGTTTACTGGGTCGGACACCGCCCCGTCGTCAAGAGCAAATGCGGCCTCGGCGACAGCGGTGTCGGGAATTGCCGATTTGGCGACCGTGCCCAGCGAAATGTCTGCTTCGGTCTTGCCCTGTTCCCTGGCGATGTCTTCAAAACTGGTGCCGGCCTTGATTTTGGCGGCTGCGGCTGCTGCATCTGCTGCAGTGTTAAAAGGGATTTGCAGTACTGTGCGGGTTTCCGAGGATGCCAGTTGCTTCTGTGTCGCCTCATACTGGCGTTTCAGTTCGTCTTCGCTGACGTCGACGCGGGACATGATTGCGGCAGGCGTCAGGGCTACGATTGCAACTGTACGGCGTTCGGGTTCCCTGAATGCGTCCGGATTTTCATCATACAGGGCCTTCAGGTCGGCATCACTTGGCTGTTTTGCATCGTCAGGCAGGGTGAACTCGAAGTAGGTCGCATCGCGTTGTTCGGTGCGGTACTTCCAGATCAGCTCCACCAGGGTATCGGGCACGACGGCCTGTGTGGTCAACGGTTGCGAGATGACCTGACGGGTCATGCCTTCACGCTCGATGGCAAAGAATTCCTGCTCACTCATGCCGTTGCGGCGCAGCAACTGGCGGAAGCTGTCGGCGTTGAACGTGCCGTCGGCACCCTGGAATTGCGGGCTGTCGGCAACCCGCTGGGCAACGGCGCGTTCCGGCATGGTGATGCCGAGGCTGAGAGCCTGGCTGTCCAGGGCTGCATCGCGCATCAGGTCACCCAGGATCTGCCGGTCAACGCCGAGCTCGCGGGCCCGGTCGGGTGTCACGGTCTCGCCCAGCCGTCGGGAATACACGGATAGTTGCCGGTTGAATGCTTCGCTGAACTCGTATGAGCCGATTTCACGGTTGCCAACGGTGGCCAGCACATCTGTATTGCCGCCACGCAGCATGTCTTCAATGCCCCATACGGCAAAACTGCCGGCCAGTAGGGCGATGAAGATCTTGGCGACAATACCGCCGGATTTGCTGCGCAGTGCAGTAAGCATGAAATCAGCCTCGGAAACGTTGAAGATAATACCTATATAAAGCGTGAACCCTGCGCCGCAAGCGGCTATGGGTGTAAGTTAAGGTTTGGTAACACTGGTGAACGCAATAGCAAGGGATAAATGCACTATGAAGCCATTGGCTGCAGGGAACTGGAAGATGAACGGCCAAAGGGCGTCTGTTTCGGAAATCAATGCGTTGAAGGACAGGCTTGCCGGCACCACTCCGGGTTGCGACGTGATGATCTGCCCACCGGCAACGTTGATCGCGACGCTGGCGGACGCTGCTGAAGGAAGCCTCATCCAGATTGGCGGCCAGGACTGCCATAGCGCGGTTTCCGGCGCTCATACCGGTGACATTTCTGCCGCCATGCTGCACGATGCAGGCGCCACGGCGGTGATCGTGGGTCATTCGGAACGGCGCGCCGACCACGGTGAGACCAGTGAAACCGTCAAGGCCAAGGCGCAAGCCGCAAACAGTGCCGGGCTTGTCGCCATTGTCTGCCTGGGCGAAACCCTGGCTGAACGCGAAGCAGGCCAGACCCTGAGCGTCGTTCACGCACAATTGACCGCGTCACTGCCTGAAGGTGCAAGCGGTGCTACCACAATCATCGCCTACGAGCCGGTATGGGCCATCGGATCGGGCCTTACCCCGACGGTTGAACAGGTGGCAGAGGTGCATCAGGCGATCCGGGCGGGGTTGTCGGGGGCGGGCAGCCCCGGACGGAGCGCAGGGCAGACAAAACGA
>CAYRLR010000543.1:0-2623 GCA_964424975.1 uncultured Anderseniella sp. | reverse complement strand
GACACTGAGCTACAATTCGCACTAAACCAAAGGTTACTTGGGTAATGTCGGATGATATGTCTACAGGAAGAAACTCTATAATGAGAAACCTGTTTGCCGGATTGTTGCTGAGTGGCCTGCTTGCCGTTCAAATGGTATCGCCCGTCCAGGCTGCCGGTACGGAAGGCACGGTTTACGATCCGCAGCTGCTTGTCCGGATGAAATTTTCAGAAACGCAGCTTCCGACCATCAAGGGCATACTCGACAAATCCGAAGCGGCCATCGTCGAAGTGTTTGCGAAGTTCAATATTGATCCCCGGGCCAAGCCGGACTTTGACCAGTTGAGGGCAGCATCCACGGAACTCCAGGCCATTGAATCCTGGGAGAAGAAACAGATGAAACAGATCCTGAGCAAGAGCCAGTATGCCGATTATCTTGAAATCCAGCAGGGGACGACCGCTGCGGTGATCAAGGCCACACGCGACGATTGAGGTTTCTTGCCTGCCGAACAGCTTTACTCGCCGACTTCGTCGGCTTGTGCCTTTCTTGTTTGTTTGACGAACAGCTTTACTCCCCGACTTTGTCGGCTCGCGCCGTTGTTGTTTGTTTGACGAACAGCTTTGCTCCCCGACCTTGTTGGCTCGCGCCGTTCTTTATGCCGTATCCAAGCGGGTAGGGTCCGGGTCAGCAGGCTGCCTTCAGAGGAACCCAGCGTGATGCCTTTTTACCGGAGTGGGTTACTACCGCGCGATACTTCGTGTTGACCGGTGTCTGTATGTTGAACGCTTTGGTGTAGGACGCGCGATATTCACTGCCGTACTTGCTGGTCTGGACAGAGTAAGGACCAGACACAGTGCCGTTATCGCGCACCAGCAGAAACGAGATTTTTCCCTTCTTGTTGGCGCGGAAAAATACCGACAGCTTTGCGAAGCCGGGGCAGACATTGCCGGCGGGTGACTTGATGGCCAGCGTCACATCCTTGATTTTCATGTGAACAGGTTTTGGATTCTTGACCAGCCCGCCAACACCGTTGCCGGCAAAGGCGGTTGAAGCGGTCACGGCAGTTGCAAGGCCAAGAGCGGCGGCAATGCCGGTGTAGATGAGAGTGCGGCGGTTCATTGTTGTTAATCCTTCAAGGGGGTAGTCCGTGTAACTTGAAGGCAGGTGTAGCTGTTTCAGGTTGAGCGAAGCCTGAATGGGCCGTTCATCAGCAGTTCATTTTTCAGACGAACAACTTTCCTCACCGACACTTCGTGCCGGCTCGGGTCGTTCTTGAATCGGATCGAACAACTTTCCTCACCGACACTTCGTGCCGGCTCGGGTCGTTCTGGATTCCATGCACTGGGGGCGGGCAGTTATTTGCCGGGGATGGGGTAGGGTTGATCATCCAGGGCCATGCGCAGTTTCAGTTCCGTCGTGCCGAACACGGACAGATCGGGGACGAAATTCTCTTTGCGCAAATGCCGGACATCATGCTTGGTCACCGGGCCGACGAACATCAGCCGGTGCGATGGCGAATAGCGCGCCAGCCTGGTGCCGAACACCTTCTGCAACACGTAGAACGTCAGGTAGTGATTGTCGACGACGGCGTGAACGGGTTTTTCCGACCGCCGCACGATATGGATCAGGTCCAGATCAAACAGCTTGTCATTGTTGACCGGGGAATGGCGTTCCGGGCCGTCTGAAAATACAAAATCATAGGCACGGATGGGGATATCGGCATATTGCACGCCGCGGAACAGCTTATAGAAACCATCAACTTTGGGCGAGTGGACGATCTGCACCACGTGGGCGACGTCCTGTGGCAATGCCTTCAGCGCGGTTTGCGTCCAGCCTTCATGTTCTTCCATGGAGGTGATACGGCCAAGCGGCGCACCTTCGGCGGCGTTTTCAATCAGCGCCTGCGCCATCACCACGGTGGTGAACCCGGTGCCAAGCTCCAATATTTCCTTCGGCTTGCGGGTTCGCACTTCCTCGTACAGCGTCAGGTAGTCCGACATCGAGGCGCCGGTAACATTCGATACCTTGGCGTATTCGGTAATGGCATTGGCAAATTCAGGCCGCTTCATCAGCCGTTTTTCAGCCCGCCTGTTGCGGCGCGCCACCAGTTTCTCGATCCACCACGCGCGAGCGCGGGTGAGAGGTGGCAGGCCGGTTGTGTCCAGTGGCGGTAATGGCATGGGTTTTGTGATGGAACAGCCAGCGATTCCCGTCAAGAAGATTGTTTCAGCAGGAAGCAGAAGCAGTCCTGCGCCGCGTCGATTCAGCGAAGGCTGGAATTCAGCACTACAGGGAGGCAAACTCTGGATATGCAACCGTGCGTCTACATTGTCAGCAATCAGCGTAATGGTACGCTTTATGTGGGCGTCACATCAAACCTTGCCCGCCCGAGTGTATGAGCATCGCGAAGGCTTGGTCGACGGTTTCACCCGGCGCTATGGCCTGAAACGGCTGGTCTGGTATGAGCAGCACGAAACAATGGAAGCTGCAATTACGCGTGAAAAGCAGATGAAGGCATGGCAACGAGCATGGAAAATACGGGAGATCGAGGGTTTCAATCCGACATGGGATGATCTTTATGAAACCCTGAACCAATGAGTAGTTGAGCAGGATGCTGGCTGCCGGAATTGCAATTCCATCCCAT
>CAYRLR010000542.1:0-2632 GCA_964424975.1 uncultured Anderseniella sp. | reverse complement strand
AGTCGGCAGCAACTCGATCACTATCGGGATGCCGAGCAGCATCCAGTCGGCAAAACCAATGCTGTCATCGTGCGCAGTCTTCAGGTAGCCAGCCAGAAGCGCGTTTGGTGGAGTGCCAATCAAGGTCGCCATGCCGCCAATGGTTGCCGAAAATGCAATTCCCAGCATCAGCGCCGCAGCAAAACTCCCGGTTTCGACGGAAGCCCCTTTCTTGTTTCGAAGAGAAACAATAATGGCTTGTGCAATGGGAACCATTACCATTGCCGTGGCAGTGTTGCTTATCCACATGCTCAGGAAAGCAGTGACCGCCATTATGGAAGCAATCAGGCCTGCGGGTCCTTGATTGCCCAGTCGAACGACCCGGAAAGCAATTCGTTCATGAAGCTTCCAGCGCACCAGGGCCTTGGCAATCAGGAAGCCGCCCAGGAACAGGAAGATCAGCGGATGAGCGTAAGATCGGGCAACGGTCTCGAGTGGCGAAACGCCAAGCAGCGGCAAGAAGACAATTGGCGCGAGCGCGGTCGCGGCCAGGGGAATAGCCTCCGTCATCCACCAAATCATCATCAAGGCGGCCAAGGCTGCGACACCCCAGCCGGCATCTGAAATGCCAGGTGGCGCATCAGATACAACCAGTCCAAAAAACGCCAGCAAGCCGACGAGCAGACCAGCTCTCGCGGCGTGGTTTCCGATCAAGGTTATCACTGATAGTCGTTGCATGGTTTAACCGCACAGTCCGATATGCAAGCCTGCCTGGCAACCGGTCATGCCGACCCCCTGAGTTGAAATGCGGTATTGCGTAACCGGTTGACAGGACTCTGGCCACCTGATGACACAGGCCGGATATTGAGTCATTGATCTTCATCACTGCGCATGAGGGTGTCCAGGCGCTTGTCCGCGAGATGCGGTGTCCGGGAGGCGTCCTTGCAAGAGAAGGGCCTGAAGCTTGCGCGCCCAGTAATGTGCGCTGCCAAACGCTTCCATACCGGCAAGGCATCCCGGCAGCTTGACAAAGAATCCCAAAACCTGTCCGAGACGCAGCCTCCTGCGTACGACAGGCCTGCGTGCCTCATCCAACCGGTGAACCTGGAAAACCGACTTTGCCAGATTCAGCCCAACACTCATCAGCTTGGCCCATTGCGAGGCCGGATGGGGGCGTCCATCCCATTACCGTAATTCCCAGAGCCAAACCATCAGCTATCGATATCCAAATATCAAAACAGCCAGAATGAACACAGCATTGGTTGCCCAGAAAACAGCCAGAGTGCGTTTGTGTTGTGTCAATGTCCTGATCTCCCTAGTCATAGTAGAAACGCTCGGACACAATCTGGCGGGCGGGTACGCCGCGTGCAACAAGTGCATTTTCAACAACATCGAGCATTACAGGCGGACCACACACCAGATAGAGCCAGTCTGAAGCGCCTTCAAAGCAAAATACTGTATCAACCATGTTTTGATCAATCATACCTGTAAGCCCTGTCCAACCGGGTTCCGGCTCAGACAACACAAACCTGACATCACGGTTTTTCTTTCGGGCCAGCAAATTCAGTTCATCGCGGTAGACGATCTGATCAGATGTCCGGTTCCCGTAGACAAGCATCACAGGTCGCGGATCATTGTCCTCATCAAGTTGCCTGACGATGCTGAGCAGCGGCGCTACCCCCACACCACCCGCGATCAGGGCTATACCCTTGCCGGACCGTCCCCGTAGGCACAGGTTTCCGTGTGGCCCATTCAGATAAGCGGTCGTCCCGGGTGTTGCCTCGCCAATCCGGCCGGTGAAATCACCTGCTTGCTTGATGACAAACTGAATGTCGGGCCTATGGCCTGGCGCCGAACTGATCGAAAACGGATTTTCGTGGAGCGAGAACGGACTGTGGCCAAGGTTCAACCAGACAAACTGACCGGCCTCAAAGTCCAGACCAGTGCCTTGCCTGGGCCTGATAGTGAGTTCCCAGGTTCTTCGGGCAATTTTGCGGACAGTGGTTAGCTCATACGGTTGAGAGGCTTCTGCCAAAGGTGCAATGACATAGCTGTAGGCCAGCGAGCCCAGGGCGATTGTCAGGAGCACTATCCAGAAACCTGCAAGCAAAGGATCTGAACTGTAGCGTCCCGCAGCGAGAGTGTGGTGCGTAATCATCACAGCGATCAGCACGGCACCGACGCCATGCATCAGTCTCCAGATTTCATAGCGATACGGTAATTGATCACGGAATACGGAGATCAGAACAAAGGCAGGCAGAAGAATCCAGGCGATCAGGCCTGTTGCAAGCGAGCCTATGCTCAACCCGAGCGTAAACTGTCCTGACACGTCCCAAGGCAGCGCAAAATTCAGCAATGGCGTCTGGTACAGGAAAGGATGAAGCAAAATGAATACCATTGCCGTGCGCGCCAGAAGCTGATGTGTGCGCATGGTCACGTCCATGCCTACATGCGCGGATATCATCTTGAAGCGCCCCGACAGGACAAACTCGATCAACAGGATCGCAAACGCGGTCATGGCCAGGCCGGATGAAATCTCGTCCCATGGCGAGCGCGTCGCACGGCCCTGCAAGGCAGCCAGCAGAAGGGGTGCCAGTGCAACAACCACGTAAATTGCTACCAGGATTGAGGCGCGCATTTCCTGTTCCTTGTG
>CAYRLR010000541.1:0-2633 GCA_964424975.1 uncultured Anderseniella sp. | reverse complement strand
GATCTACCCTTTGAATGCGATCAGGTTCATCATTTTTGGTTGGACAACCAAAAATGATCCTGATCTGTGGACCAAATCAGCCCATCGGCGTTGTTGCAAAGCTTGCCCGATGCACCATATCGCGCTTCGCTTTGCGCCTAGCCGAGTGAACTGATTTGATTCCATCAAACGCTTCCATCTAAGTGAAGCATGTTCTAGCCGCACGCGGCCAGGCAAGGTCAGGCTGATTGCCGTCCGGTGCAGCAGGAACTCATAAACCTGATGGCTTCCAATGTGTTAGCGAAAATTTATGTGTTCAATTGAACCAACGTTGCTCTAAGCTGACGAAGCAATGCCGATATCAACAGGGAGATGAGCATGAACAAAGTTTCGGGAACCGCTGGTTTCATGGCCATGAAAGGCGATGGCTATTACTCGAAGGCCACCATCGGTGCCAAGCATGTGATGGACAAGGCGGCCAGCCTTGTTCTGGACGCGGTTGCGCGCATGGACCCGGCTGACGATGGCAGCATTTTCCGCGCCACCGACATGGGCGCCGCAGACGGCGGCACATCGGTTGATCTGTGGCGGCGTGTGTTCAAGGATGTTCGTGAACGTGTGCCGTCCCGGCCCATTGAAATGGTCTATACCGATCTGCCGCGCAATGATTTTGCGCAGGTGTTTCGCATGATCCACGGGCAAACTGATATCAGCAGTTACTATCCGGAAATCGAGGATTTGTATGTGTTTGCTTCCGGCACCTCATTTCATCAGAATATTTTCCCGCCACAGACGCTGGACCTGGGGTTTTCCGCAACTGCATCACATTACATTTCCTCGACTCCGTGCAACATTACCAACCATGTGCACATGGTCGGCGCGAGCGGCGCTGAACGCGATGCGTTTACCAGACAGGGAGCAGCCGATTGGGAAACCATGCTGCTGCAACGTACCCGGGAGTTGAAGTCCGGCGGCCGGTTGTGCCTGTTCAATTTCGGCATAGACGAGGAAGGCCGCTATCTTGGTAGTACCGGCGGTGTCAGCATGTTCGACACGTTCAACAAGTTCTGGCGCGAACTGGCTGATGACGGGGTCATCACACAGGCCGAGTACCTGAACACCAATTTCCCGCAGCATTACCGCACTGTTGAAGAGTTCACCGCGCCACTGAATGATAAAACCAGCCCGGTCTACAAGGCCGGACTCAGGCTGGAACAGGTCGAGACCCGCCTGGTTCGTTGCCCGTTTGAGCAGGACTTCACCGAAAATCACCGCGATGCCGCCCGGTTTGCCGTCGAGTACCTGCCAACCCTCAGGTCATGGTCGGAAGCGACCTTCCTGGGCGGGCTTGATGCAGGGCGCGACGAGGCCAGTCGTGAAACCATCATGAATGAGTTCTACGGCCGCTATCAGGCAAGTGTCGCGGCAGCACCCGAAGGCCATGCCATGGACTATGTGCACGCCTATCTGGTTTGCCGCAAGGATGCATAGACAGTGAAAAACACCACAACGACCCTGGACATTGAAAAGGCCTGCAGGCTGGCGCTGCGGGCGTTGACCAAATCGGGTGCTGCGCGCGCCAATGTGCGCTATCTCGCCGACGCGGTCATCGACAGCGAGCTTGTCGGCATGCCGAGCCATGGCTTTTTCTGGCTCCCCGTTTACTGCTCGCATCTCAGGTGCGGCAAGGTTGACGGCACGGTCAAACCGACGGTTTCCCGGCTGACTCCAGTGGCCTATCGCGCAGATGCAAGGTCCGGATTTGCCCATCCGGCAATCGAAAAAGGCTTCGCCAAACTCATTCCGGCGGCAAAGAAATACGGTATCGCCGGGCTGTCTGTCAGCAATTCCTATAATTGCGGCAGGCTGGGCGGACATACCGAACGCCTGGCGCGCGCGGGTCTGCTGGCGATGGGGTTTACGAATTCGCCGGCTTCGATAGCACCGCCGGGCGGGATCAAGGCCGTCATTGGCACCAACCCGGTATCCATGGCGGCCCCCGATGGCAGGGGCGGCGTTGGCTTCGTGATCGATCAATCATCGTCAGTGGTGGCAAAATCGGAAGTCATGCGCCATGCCGCGCGTGGCGAAGACATTCCGCCCGGCTGGGCGCTGGATGCAAATGGCGAACCGACAACGGATCCGGGGCAGGCGGTCACCATGGCGCCATCCGGCGGCTACAAGGGCTTCGGGCAGGGGCTGATGGTGGAAACCATGTCGTCACTGATGAGTGGTGCCCAACTGGGCAGCGCCATGTCGCCGTTTGCAACGGATGCTGGTGGGCCCTGCAATTCAGGGCAATTCTTCCTTGCCATAGACCCTGAGGGCTTTTCCGCCGGATTGTTTGCTGATCGTTTTGCAGAGCTTGCCGGTTCGATCACGGCCCAGGAGGGCACACGTCTGCCGGGATTGAGCCGGTTGGCAACGCGACAGCAGAGCCTTGCGCGCGGCACCATTGATGTGGATCGTGAGCTGCTGAAGCGGGTGCGCGATTGCACACGCTAGAGCATCATCCGATCAGATGGAATCATCTGATCGGATAAAGATGCTCGATTCCAAAGTGTTAGAGCAATATCCATCCGTCTGGATGGATATTGCTCTAGCCCACCGAGAGCGATCAGGGTGATGCTTGGGTGGATAGATCAAACAACATC
>CAYRLR010000540.1:0-2636 GCA_964424975.1 uncultured Anderseniella sp. | reverse complement strand
CTTGTTGAACCCTGGTGGCGCAAGCTCGGTCAACCTGGTGGCAAAATCGAGTTCGGCTTCGCTGGTGAAGTGTGCTGTGTGGGCAAAGGTAAAGCGCTCGGCCTGTCGCGCCATTGCCTGACCGACTTCCGCAACACCGTGACCAATGTTGACGACAAATATGCCGCCAGCGGCATCGATGTATTCCTTGCCGTCGGCATCAAACAGCAAGGCCCCCTTGCCACGTACGATAGTGGGATAGTCCTTGTCGGTTTGACGGTGAAAGACTGCATCATTGGTCACACCTGGTTCGTCAATCTTATGCATGGTGACCCTCGGATAATACACAAACCGGTCCAAATTCACTGACAAGGTGAATAGAGTATCCACGTGAACTGTAAAGCCCCCATCGCCTTATCCGGATTCAGGCATCATGCACGTTAATCCGCCGCCAGCGCGCTTCAACGAACGAGTATGCCGCAAATGCCAGCAGTCCAGTGCCGATTGCGGCCAAAAGCCAGTTGCCATAGGGCAACTGGTGGATGTAGTTCAGCGCCGACATCAGGTCGGCCTCACCCTGCTGCGCGCCCGCAGCGGTAAAACGCTTGAAAAACAGCACCGAAATCACCGCCAGCACCAGCCCGCGCGCCACCAGGCCGGCTCTCGACACCAGGTCGACATAGGCGATGTTGCTGCTGTCGACCTCGATATGATCGCGATATTTTGCATGGTAGGCTTTCCACCAGTGCGCTGCGGCCACGCCGGCGAATATCAGGCTGAAGGCCAGCGCTGCCCAGGTACTGCCGATGACACTGGCAAGCTGGTCGGAGGCGCTTGAGTTCGAATTGCCGCCGGAGGCGAACACCCCGATGAGTGACAGGGTGTAGATGCCCAGCGTCGCGTAAGTGGCAGCACTTGCCAGCAGGCCGAGGCGCACCGCCGCGCCGGCGGGCGAAAGCCCATGATCATCGGTATCGAATACCGCCTGCACCAGGCGCCAGCCAACATAGCCGGCGAGGCCGATCAGCAATGCAATGATCAGCGCCATGCCGAGCGGCAACTGCAGCACTTCAAGCACCGCCCCCTTGGTGTCTTTCTTCTCGAATGACCAGAAAGCCGCGCCGATGGCAAAGATGCCGATCACCAGGTAAATCAGGCCGCGCGCGGCATAGCCCGCCCGTGCGAATGGAATGATCAGGTGTCGCGGCAAGTGTTGCATGGCAGGTGTCCTGTTTTCCGGTGCGCTCAGATGTTGGAGTGGCCCAGTTCGTCTGTTCGCCGGATGCGGTTGTGTTCGATGTTATGGGCCACGAGCCAGCATGCGCATGCCCAGCCTATGCCCAGGCACCAGCCGGCGGCCACGTCACTTGGCCAGTGCACGCCGAGGTATATCCGGCTCACCCCGATCAGCACCGCAACGCTCATCGCCGTGGCCAGGACAAAGATCCGCAAGGCTCGTGTGGAGCACAACCTTACCACCAGGGCTGCCAGGGTCAGGAAGGTGAGCATGGAAATCATCGCATGCCCGCTTGGAAAACTGGCGGTGAAGGTACGGTCCAGATGCCCCACAAGGTCCGGCCGCGCCCGTTCGATCAGGTATTTCAGCAGGGAGGAAACGGCGCTGCCCGACGCAAACGCGCCAACCAGGAAAGCGCCGAGCCGTGCATGACCTGTCAGCACCAGCCCGGCACACACGATCACCACGACCATTATCAGTATGGCGTAGCCGCCAAGTGCGGAATACTCCGCCATCATCTCCTCGAACCAGGCCGGCCCCAGGGGATCGGTTATGTCCGCAGCGGAGCGGAACATCAACAATATCTTCTGATCGACAGAACCAGTCATGCCGGCAGCCATCAGCAACCAGATCACTGTAAAGGCCGACAGGCTGACGATCATCATCGCCAGCACTACGCTGCGCGCACGAGTGCTGTGCGAGCCGCTATCCGCGTCACGGCGGTGATATGCCTTGTTGTCCACTGCCAGCCTCAAGTCCCCATCAGCTCGTGTAATCTCTGTAGTTTGGCGGTTAACGCACCAGATCGCAGACGGTTCCAACGACTTGCAGTCCAATGGTAGTCGTCAGGCCTGACAATCGAGCCGGCTGAGCCACCGCCGGTGTGGAGAATTGTATTGGGGAGGGGTTAGGAACACCGCGACAGCTGGCCCGGGAGCATCCATCGCGCATGAGGTGGTTGTCTCAACCGTAAGATACACGAACTGCAATGTTCATAATCTTGACCCGAGCAGGGTGCCTTCCTCGATGGCGCGCTGCGCGTCCAGTTCCCCGGCAAAGCTTGCACCGCCAATGACGTGCACCGGGCGGCCCTGGGCTTTCAGGTCATCGGCCAGTGTGTTGACGGACAACTGGCCCGCACACAGCACGATGCTGTCGCACTCGACCAGCCTGTCCTCATCGCCAACCGATATGTGCAGGCCTTCGTCGTCTATGCGCCTGTAGGTGACACCGGCGATCATCTCGACGTTTGCGCGCAGCAACACCAGCCGGTGCACCCAGCCGGTTGTCTTGCCGGGCCCGTTTCCCATGCGCCCGTGCGAGCGCTGCAGCAAGACCACGTCGTGAGCCGGTTCATGGACCGCGACATCCTGCGCGACGCCCCATGTCGAGCGGAATGCCGCCGGGTCCAGATGGCTGG
>CAYRLR010000539.1:0-2653 GCA_964424975.1 uncultured Anderseniella sp. | reverse complement strand
GATCAGCGTCACACTGCCTTGAACACGGCAAATGCTGCGGTAAACGCTGCCAAGGCTGGCATTGATCTGGCAGATGCGACGATTCTGGCTGCCAGGGCATCAATCGAACAACTCGACGCGACCATCGCCGACGCCATTCTCAAGGCACCACGCGGTGGACGCATTCAATATCGACTGGCTCTGCCCGGCGAGGTATTGGCCGCCGGTGGCAAGGTTTTGACCATTGCTGATCTCACTGACATCTACATGACCATCTTTCTGCCCGCACGTCAGGCTGGCCGACTTGCCGTTGGCAGCGAGGCGCGTATCGTCCTTGACCCGATTCCCGAATACACCATACCCGCCACGGTCACGTTTGTGGCCAGTACGTCGCAGTTCACGCCAAAATCAGTGGAAACGGCTGAAGAACGCGACAAGCTGATGTATCGCGTCAAACTCACGATCCCCCCGGCCCTGCTCGAAAAATACCAGAAGCAGGCCAAGGCGGGGGTCGCAGGGATTGGGTATGTGCGGATCGATCCGGATGCGGTCTGGCCGGTGAAACTTGAACCGAAACTTCCACAATGAAGCCTCCCTATGCGGCCGTTCTCAAGGCGGTATCTCATCACTACAAAACAGTTGCTGCACTTGATGACGTCACCATCGAGATTCCAGCGGGCTGCATGGCAGGACTGATAGGTCCGGACGGGGTAGGTAAATCCACGCTGTTGGCCCTGATTGCCGGCGTGCGAAAAATACAGACTGGCGAAGTTCTGGTTCTGGACGGCAATATCCAGGAACGTAAACATCGCGAAGACTGTCACAATCGCATCGCCTACATGCCGCAAGGTCTCGGCCGCAATCTTTACCCGACATTGAGTGTCTACGAGAACCTCGACTTTTTTGGTCGCCTGTTTGGACAATGCGACGAAGAACGCCACACCCGTATTACAGACTTGCTGAAGGCCACCGGTCTTGATCCGTTTCCAGATCGCCCTGCCGGAAAATTGTCTGGCGGGATGAAGCAGAAATTGTCGCTGTGCTCGGCACTGATCCACGATCCGGACCTGTTGATCCTTGATGAACCGACAACCGGCGTCGATCCCCTGTCACGCCGGCAGTTCTGGGAACTCATCGACCATATCCGCGCGCGCCGCCCGACCATGAGTGTTGTCGTAGCGACCGCTTACATGGAAGAAGCCGACCGGTTTGACTGGCTTGTCGCAATCAATGCAGGCAAAGTCATTGCCTCCGGCTCTCCGGCGGAAATCAAGCAACAAACCGACCAGCCGGGCCTCGAAGAAGCATTTATTGCACTGCTTCCCGAGGCAGAGCGTGCCGGGCACAGCCCGGTCGTTGTGACACCGCGCAAGGACTCTGACGGCGTCCTGGCTATTCAGGCAGAGGGACTGACCCGCCGCTTCGGAGATTTCACGGCTGTTGATCACGTCAACTTCGAAATTGAGCGCGGTGAGATTTTTGGTTTCCTCGGTTCAAATGGCTGCGGCAAGACTACAACCATGAAAATGCTGACAGGGCTGCTGCCCGCCAGCGAGGGCAGCGCCCGCCTGTTCGGACAACCCCTCAATGCAGGCGATATGGCGACCCGACGGCGTGTCGGTTACATGTCACAATCCTTCTCGCTGTATAGCGAGTTGACGGTGCTGCAAAACCTGCAACTGCATGCGCAACTCTACCAACTGCCCGCGCATGAAAGAGATCATCGCATCCAGGAGATGCTGCAGACTTTCGATCTGGTGGACCACGTCAACAGCAGGCCTGACAGCATCCCTCTGGGCATTCGCCAGCGCCTGCAACTGGCGGTTGCCATTATTCACAGCCCGGAAATCCTGATCCTCGACGAGCCCACGTCCGGCGTTGATCCCATCGCACGCGACCAGTTCTGGCAGCATCTGATTGACCTGTCCCGCAAGCAGGGCGTGACCATTTTCATCTCCACACATTTCATGAATGAAGCCGAGCGCTGCGACCGCATATCGCTCATGCACGCGGGCAAGGTTCTGGCCGTCGGCAAGCCGAAAGCGCTGGCCGACAAACGCGGCGCGGCAACCCTGGAAGATGCCTTTGTCGGTTACCTGGAAGATGCTGCCGGCATCGGCAAGATCGACACGAACACCAGCGATGTTGAAGCTGTCGAGACGGCCAAAGCCGTTGCAAAAAAACCTTCGACATCAGGCAGGCTGTTTGAAATCGGGCGCCTCTGGGCCTACTCCCGGCGCGAGGCCATGGAGATCCTTCGCGATCCAATGCGGCTGACGTTCGCTCTTCTCGGTCCTCTCATCCTCATGCTCACCTTCGGTTACGGTATCTCGCTGGACGTGGAGAAATTGCCTTATTCCGTGTTTGATCGCGACCAGACCGCTGAAAGCCGCGAACTCCTGGAAAGTTTTTCTGGTTCTCGCTATTTTCGCGAAAAACCGGCTGCTGCAAGCAGCGCGGAACTGGACACACGCATGAAAAATGGCGAACTGGCACTCGCTGTGGAGATCCCGCCTGACTTCGGCAAGGACCTGGTTCGCGGCGATCACCCGCAGGTCAGCATATGGGTAGACGGTGCCATGCCATTTCGGGCTGAAACCATGCGGGGCTATATCAGTGGATTGGCTGTAAGTTACCTGTCTGACCAGACGGAGCGCAAGTACGGCAGCGTTGT
>CAYRLR010000538.1:0-2662 GCA_964424975.1 uncultured Anderseniella sp. | reverse complement strand
TGATCGACTGGACGCTGGAGCATTCCGGGCGCCTGCGGATCGATGACCTCGAAGCTGCCAGGTGGAGTGACGTTCAACCCGACTTCGATCAGGCGCATTTCCTGAACGGTTTTGGTCATCCGGGCGGCAAGTTCCGGTTCAAACCCGACTGGGCAGCCTCGCGGCACAAGCCCCATGTCGGCTCAAAGGGGCCGGTCAACGACATGCCGGTTTTTCCGGACCACTGGGATGCGATCATGGCGGCGGATGAGGCGCATCCGTTCCGGCTGGCCACCAGTCCGGCGCGGACTTTCCTCAACACCACGTTCAATGAAACACCGGGTTCCATCAAGCGCGAGGGCAGGCCGGAACTGCTCATGCATCCTGACGACATGGAAGCCAACGGTTTTGCCGACGGCCAGAAGGTCACCATCGGCAATGAACTGGGCCAGGTGACGCTGCATGTGCGCCAGCACGACAAGGTCAAACAAGGTGTGCTGATTTCTGAAGGCATCTGGCCGAACCGCAGTTTTGAGGACGGCTGCGGCATCAATACTCTTGTTGGCGCAGATCAGCCGGCTCCGGTCGGCGGCGGCGCATTTCATGACAACCATGTCTGGATCAGGCATGCCTGAGCCTGCAGGTTGACACAGCACGTTATCCGGGCCCGGCAAGTCATTGAAAAGAATCATTTCCCGTTATCGAGAATCACGGCATGTTTCGCCCATGATTTTTGTACGCACACGTGCTCCCTTGCTGGAACTGGTCTGCATCGCAGCCCTGATTGCCGCTGCAACGCTGGCGCCGCTGGCTGTTATGGCCTCTGCGCTGAAATAGATCGGTGCATGACGCTTGTCAGACAGCGCGTCCAAGATGGATCATCTCCAATCTGACAGACTGAACTATGCCAGGTCGGGATAGAACTCGGCCATCATGCGCTGGTTGTAGTCCACCAGGTTCTTGTGCGACCGGGCATGTGTCAGAACTTCGCTGTCAAATACCGGACACAAACAGTTTGCCATAAAACTGAACACGGCAGCGTCGGCACCGCACGCACGAGAACCCATCAAGTATTTGTTGTCACCCATCACATCCGATACCGATGTCAGCATGCGCCCGGCCAGGCGACATATGTCGGCGCGCGAGTGCCTGGACATACCCTGACCCCACATATTGCGATTTACCTGCCTGCGGATCACCCGCACCAGGATGCTCCGCAGTGGCGCCGGGATCACGTCGAAGTATGTCCGTGGCCCGCGATCAAAGTTCTCGTCAATGGCCCAGCGCTCATACATCACTGCGAAATAAAGACTGTCCTCCAGCATTTATTCCACTGACCAGGCGATGCCTCGATCGCGCGCTGAAAGCCCCTAGTCAAAATCGATGCCGTGTCGGTCTTCCAGGTGAAACCGGATAAAGGTAGAATCCGGGACTGTCGTATCTCCATCGATCAGCACCGGAAACTTGCCTTTTGGGGCTTTGCGCACATCACCGGCTTCCGTGCGGTAGTCGACGCCGGCCAGTTTGAGCAGCATTTCGCCTTTCATGGCGAACGGGCTGGGGTCCGGCAGGCCGAACGCCGGACCAAAAATCTGCAATGTCAACATGTTGGGCTCCAGGCAGGTCGCGAACCGGTTTATATGTTCACACAATGTTCCAGAAGCCGGAGGTGAATTCAATGCGAAGCTGATACGACAGTTCCCGGTATACGGAATGTGGTCTCAAAATTCAGGCATGGCTGTGATAACAAAACAGATCGTCATCTCACAATGTGGAAGGCTGCAATGTCAAAACCTCTCAACATTCTCATTCTTGGCGCGTCTTACGGATCATTGCTCGGCGAGCGAATGGCTTTTGCCGGCCACAATGTCACGCTGGTGTGTTTGCCGGCGGAGGCCGATGCCATCAATGACAAGGGGGCAATCGTGCGCATGCCGGTGCGTGGACGTGACGGTCTGGTGGAAATATGCACCAAAAATGCGCCGGGGAATCTGTGTGCCGCAGGAACCGGAGACGTGGATCCTGATCAATTTGACCTGATCGGACTTGCCATGCAGGAGCCGCAATACCGGTCTCCCGGCGTGCGGGAACTGATGTCTGCCGTTGCTGCGAGCGGCAAACCATGCATGTCGATCATGAACATGCCGCCACTGCCGTTTCTCGCGCGCCTGCCGAAAATCGATACCCGGCTGATCGAGCATTGCTACACCGACGTCGGTGTCTGGTCGCAGTTCACCCCGGCACTGATGACGCTGGCCAGCCCGGATCCGCAGGCCTTCCGGCCGCCCGATGAACCGGTCAATGTCCTGCAGGTTGCTCTGCCGACCAATTTCAAGGTTGCGGCTTTTGAAGACGCTGCCCACACCGCCATTCTGGAGCGCCTCGAAGCTGATATCGCGGCCACACGGATTGACGTGGACGGTGCTTCCATCGAACTGCCGGTAAAGCTCAAGGTGCACAAGTCGATGTATGTTCCGCTTGCCAAGTGGGCCATGCTGCTGACCGGAAACTATCGCTGTGTGCAGGCAGATGACGTGCGAGCGATCCGCGATGCGGTGCACGAGGACATTGACCTGTCACGCTCCATCTATGACTGGGTCTGCAAGGTCTGTGAGGGCCTGGGAGCATCAGCGGAAGACATGGTGCCGTTCGAGAAATATGCCAATGCTGCAACCGGGCTGGC
>CAYRLR010000537.1:0-2662 GCA_964424975.1 uncultured Anderseniella sp. | reverse complement strand
CCGGGTTGAATGGAACTGACCCTTATGCCGGAGCCGTGCAGCTCCAGCCGGAGCGTGTCCGTGAGACCCTCGAGGGCGAATTTCGAGGCATTGTAGGCCCCACGATATGGCAAGGCCATGATGCCCAGCACCGACGAGCACTGCACGATGCGCCCTGAACCCTGCTCACGCATGGCCGGGATCAGGCGGGTGGTCAGATCATGCCAGCCAAAGAAATTTGCCTCGAACTGGTCGCGCAAGACCGCAACACTCAGGTCTTCGACGAGACCAGGCTGGCCATAGGCACCATTGTTGAACAGGGCGTCGAGCTTGCCACCGGCAAGTTTCAGTGCCTGGTCTGCACACGCTGCAATTGACGCGGCATCAGTGTAATCGAGCTTGAGTGCGTCCAGGCCCTGGGCCTTGAGCATTGCAAGGTCACCACGTTTGCGCGCGGTGGCAATGACACGCCAGCCGCGCTGCCGCATGCCGATTGCACAGGTGTAGCCGATGCCGGATGAACACCCGGTGATGAGTATGGTGCGAGACGTCATGTCAGATCAGTTGCCCTGTTCCAGCAGGCGGCGCGCGATGACCTGTGCCTGAATTTCACCAGCGCCTTCAAAAATATTGAGAATGCGGGCATCGCACAGCACGCGGCTGATCTGGTATTCCAGCGCAAACCCGTTGCCGCCGTGAATCTGCAGTGCATTATCGGCGCATGTCCATGCAACGCGCGCGCCCAGCAGCTTGGCCATGCCGGCTTCCACGTCACAGCGACGGCCGGCATCCTTTTCACGGGCAGAGAAATATGACAGCTGCCGGGCGGCCATGATTTCCGCCGCCATCAGGGCCAATTTGTCGGCGATGCGGGGAAATGACACGATGGGCTTTGCGAACTGCACCCGGTCAGTGGCATATTGCAGGCCCAGATCGAGCGCGTTCTGGGCGACGCCGATGGCGCGGGCCGCGGTCTGGATGCGGGCAGATTCAAAAGTCTGCATGAGTTGCTTGAAGCCCTGGCCTTCCTCGCCACCCAGCAGATTCTCGGCCTTGACCTCGAAGTCCTCAAAGCGGATCTCGTACTCTTTCATACCGCGATAGCCGAGCACTTCGATCTCGCCGCCGGACATGCCGTCGGCAGGAAACGGATCAGCATCATCGCCGCGTGGTTTTTCGGCCAGCAGCATGGACAGGCCCTTGTAGCCCGGTTCGTCCGGGTTGGTGCGCACCAGTAGGGTCATGACGTCTGCACGTACGGGATGGGTGATCCAGGTCTTGTTGCCGGTGACCTTGTAGACATCGCCGTCCCTGACGGCGCGCGTGCGCAACGACGCCAGGTCGGAGCCGGTATTGGGTTCGGTGAAAACGGCAGTCGGCAAAACCTCGCCGGACGCAATGGCCGGCAGCCACTTGTCTTTCTGGGCCTGGGTGCCACCGGCGATAATGAGTTCTGCGGCGATTTCCGGTCTTGTGCCCAGTGACCCGATGGCGATCCATCCGCGCGACAGTTCTTCCGAGACCACGCACATGGATTCCTTGCCCAGCCCCATGCCGCCATATTGTTCCGGCAAGGTGAGCGCGAAGACGCCGAGTTCAGCCAGTTTCGCGATGATTTCAAGCGGCACATAGTCATTGTTGCAGTGCCAGTCATGCGCATGCGGTGCGACGTTTTCCTCGATGAAACGGTTCATCTGCGAGCGCATTTCATCGAGCATGCCGTCGAGGCCGCAATCGCCCGTTGTAAGATTGGCACGGCTGTCGATCATGAGTTCGACCAGCCGTGCGCGGCTGGCTGGGCTTGAACCCGAGTGCAGCAGGCCGCCGCAGGATCCCTGCAGCAACCTGGCCGAGACATCTGCCGGAATACCCAGTTCGTGCAAGCGGATGAATTCCTGCCCGTTCATCGGGATGCCGCCGGCAATGTGATTGAGGTATTCGCCAAACACGATCTGGGCAATGAGTTGCTCAATCTCGGTCAGGCGGGCTTCACGGGCCAGTGCATCATGCCAGGCGCGAATGTTGCGCAGGGTCTCGGCGTAGGTTGCCAGCCAGGCCAGGCCATGCACGGCGTGCTGTTCGGTCTCCACTGCAGCAGACGAGACCCGGCCATCGACTGCAACGAGCTCAAACATGTTGGCGCGCGCCCTGGCGAACACTGCGTCCACCTCATTCACGGCAGCTGCCATCATCTCGGCGAGTCCCGGCAGAACGGCGGATGCGGGGCGAACGTCTTCAGCTAGGCTCATTGGAATTCCTCTGGAATTGCCGGTTCTAACGGCAGACAAATGATACTGTGTCTTGCTGGCCAACAGTATAGCGGTGAATTGCTGCGGTGCAATATAAACGGTTTACGACTTTCGGGTGGCCAGCATCACCGCGCCGGCGCAAACCAGCATGCCGGCGATCTGCACCGGCAGCATCTGTTCATCAAACATCAGCCAGGCGATCACTGCGGTGACGCCCGGCACCAGGTAGAACAAGGTGGTTATACGGGAGATCTCGCCGTGCCTGATCATGAGGTAAAGCAGTGAAATGGCACCGATGGACAGGACGAAAACCAGCCAAGTCATCGCGAAAATGACCGGACCGTTCCAGGTGATCTGCCAGCTCTCGGTGGCCAGTGCGCCTGCCCCGGTGACGATGGCGGCACCGGTATACTGCCAGGCATTTCCGGTGCGCA
>CAYRLR010000536.1:0-2663 GCA_964424975.1 uncultured Anderseniella sp. | reverse complement strand
GCTACGAGATTTACATGGTCGCGGACGCCTCCGGCGGCACATCGAAATAGGCCCATGACTATTCCATGCAACGCATGATCCAGACCGGCGTCGTACCGCCTGACCTGGCGTGCGGATGCCTTGACTGTGGATATCCGCTTTACCAGCAACTCCACTATACAAACCTTGGTAACAGGATTGGTTCCCTCAAGATAATAACGAGGGGTGCACAGACTCCGGACTCATTGACCTGCAACCAGCACATGACAAGGGCTGCGAGTGGCCGGACCTGGCAATCCTGCGTGGAGCCTCAGCCCTATCTGGTGGCAAAAACGGACCTGGCGCGCAGCATTGCCGCGACAATCCTGCTCCTGAAGCGGTCTTCCCACTCGGGCTCTTCCGGCAGTTCCAGCACGACACGGGCAACGGTGTCGCCGGCCAGTTCGACTGCAACGAGATCTACCGACTTGAGGTCGATCCTGTCGCCCACGGTCAGCGCCTGACCGAACTCGTTCTCGAAAATGTCTGCTACGCTCAGCCCGCGATACTTGTCCGGCAACTGGAGCTTGTATTCCTCGGCCAGCAGATCGAGCGCCACCGTACCGTCGAATGTGAACCCGAGCACGTCCGAGGTTTTCAACGCCGGTGCCAAGGCATCAAACAGCTTGTCCAGCCTGTTGATCTGATCCGGCGGGACGAGGAAATAGCCATAATCACCAGGTGCCAGGGGACCTGCCTGTTCGGGAGATAGAACACCTTCGCCGCGCACCACGAATACCGGCTTCAACCAGACCGGCGAGTAGGACATGCCCAGATAGGCACTGCCGGGTTCAATAGGATAGGCAACCAGTTCAACCTGCTGCTGGCCGGGCAGATCGATCTCGAAACGTTGAACGCTGGGGGATGTATCGGGTAGCGCCAGGTTCAAACGCCGGGCCGACCAGGCCAGCGACGTGCCCTGCGCAAGCAGCGACACCAGTACCACCACGAAGGCAAGGTTGAAAAACAGCTGGGAACCTGGAATGCCGGCCAACACCGGCAATGTTGCGAGGAAGATCGACACCGCACCGCGCAACCCCACCCACGAGACATAAAGCGTTTCCGTGGCTGTAAAGCGAAACGGCGCGAGGCAGAGCCAAACCCCCACCGGCCGGGCCACCAGCATCAGGAAGGCCGCGATCAGAATCGCGGTATACGAATAATCCGCCATCTTGCTCGGTGTCACCAGCAGGCCCAGTACAACGAACATGACCAGTTGTGCCATCCACGTGGCGCTGTCCAGGAAATTGAGTATGGACGGAAACCCGCGTACGGGGCGATTGCCGAGCACCAGGCCAGCCAGGTAAGCCGCAAGGAAGCCGCTTGCACCGATAGCGGCGGCGCCCGAGTAGATCAGCACGGCCGATGCCAGCACAAACAGGGAGTGCAGACCGGCAGGCAGCGGCACACGTGCCAGGATTGTGACCAGCAGGAAGCCACCGGCAACGCCCACCAGTGCGCCGAGCGCAAACTGCTTTATGAAGAGAATGAACATCCCGCCCATTGGATTGGCGGCAGTGTCCGTGGCGCTCAACAGCGCCAGTTCGACCAATGCCAGGGTCAGGAACAAGGCCATGGGATCATTGGTGGCGGATTCGGTTTCCAGAAGTGTACCGACGCGACGTCGAAGCTTGAGTCCGCCTGCCCTCAGCAAAAAGAACACCGCAGCCGCGTCAGTCGACGCAACGATTGCTCCAAGCAGCAGGCTGACAATCCAGGCAAGTCCGATAGCATAGTGAGCAAACAGGCCGGTCAGGCCGGCGGTCGCCAGCACGCCGACTGTCGACAGGGCCAGCGAGGGCGCCGCGACGGACCGGATATTGGCAAGCCGGGTGCGCATGCCGCCGTCAAACAGGATAACGGCCAGGGCACCGGATCCAATCAGGTAGGCGATGGTGTAATTGTCGAAGCGCAGACCACCGGGTCCATCTTCGCCCAACAGCATTCCGAGCCCGAGGAATACCAGCAGCAAGGGCGCTCCGAAGCGCATGGCGACCACGCTGGTCATCACGCCAAGCACGATCACGACTGCTGCTGACAGAAGGATCAGGTTATTGAAGTCAAGTCCCTGCATTGATCACCCTATGCCTCAAGCACTTTGAGCTAACCCCCAATCGCCGGACAGTTTCCGGTGCAAGCCAAGCTGTTGTGCGCACCTGCTGAACGGCCATGGTCCTGCTGCATTGCCTGGCAACAGATCACGGCCCGGTGGCATGCCTCCTGGGGCGGAACCCGGTCGCTTTGCGATTGTATAAGTCCATCCACCGCAGCAGGCCGGTCCTTGCCTGTGATCCGGGTCGCGCAGGTAGACAGTCTGTTGATGTGTTACCCTACTGCCCGGCGTTCTGCCAGCAGGACTTCCACTTTCCCAAAGCCCTATTTGAAGCGAAGTCCAGGGCGACCCTATGGCGTTATTTTTGCCACCGCCACTGTGAGGCAATATTCCAGACCCGTGCTCGTAAAATCTCGCGTTGCTGTCCCACCCAACAACACCGGCACGGCTCTTGTCAGGAGTTGCGTCCCGAATCCGCCCTTAACCTTGGCTTCTGGCGCAACAGGTGTTCCGCCTTCTTCAAGCCAGCGAAATTCCAGCGACGGTTCGTCTCCTTCAACTCTTGCCCAGCTTATGTCAATCGAGCCGGCTG
>CAYRLR010000535.1:0-2668 GCA_964424975.1 uncultured Anderseniella sp. | reverse complement strand
AGCATGGGGGCTGAGGTGCTGCTGCATCCGGTGCTGACCGGCACCACCGACAGGGATGCCGAACTCGCCATTGCACGGGCCACGGCAGCGCAGTTCCAGTGCTATGTGATCGACGTCAATGGGCTGGGTGCCGGTGGTGTAGGCAGATCGTGCATTATCGATCCATCTGCGAATATCGTGTACCAGGCAGCGGGACAGGAGGAAATGTTCCCGATCGAAATTGACCTTGACCAGGTCCGCCGACAACGCGAAACTGGCATGCGGGGACTTGGCCAGGTGTTGAAAAGTTTCCGTGATCGCCCTGTGGATTTTCCGGTCTATGACCGCTTGTCAGGCTCTGATGCCTACCTCAAGACGCTGGGTCCGTTGGCAATGCCGTCACAAGGATCTGTTGCCGGTCTGACGCAGCCTCACCAACAGACCGGGGAAGCTGCAAGCATGAGTATTGATACCCTGGAGCCGGCAGTTGATACCGGTCTCGAGGCAAAAATAGCGAGTATCTGAAGGTAATTTAACTGTCTTGATTGCCAGCTGTGGCACGATATCGGGATTGCTGATTTACTCGCCTAACTAAACGTCGGGGAGTTTTTTTTCAATGCAATCCATGAGTGACTATTATAGCGCCATCCAGCTGCGGTCTGATCGCTGGAGCGCTTTGCAGGAAATCACCAAGAAACTGGCTGCCAGTCCACAAGGCCGGTCATCTGCCAAGCTGCATGGCAAGGCCGAGGATCTGCTTGATGCGTTGGGGCCGCTGGAGTCCTACTGGGCGTTTCCCGGCACTGCTGCTTTCGATCATCTGCGCCGCCAGTGCGATCACAAGAACTATGGCGACCTGGAGTTTTCGGTAAGGCGTATCCTGCGTGCACTGACCTCCGGTGCCTATCGCAGGCGGTCTATTCCGCTTGAGCGTGAAGACCTGGACAATGAAGAGCTCGAGGACGAAGCACTCCTGTCGCCGGAAGCACGCGCGCTGACAAAACCGTATTTCGAGGTGCTGTTTGTCGACAATATCAGCGAACACCAGGAACGCTGGCTGCGGTCTTCCATACAGCGCATGCGCCGCACAGAAGACGCGTTTGCCTATGAACCGGTCATCGTGCCCAGCCTCGAAGACGCCCTGATTGCCATTCTGTTCAACCATAACATCCAGGCCGTGGTGGTCCGTCCAGGCGTGACCCTGAAGTCCAAGAACGAACTGGCGATCCTGAAGCAGTATCTCAGCCGGATCGGCGATGATGAGGATGTCGAGGACCTGCAACCGGAGAATTATGGCCCGGAACTGTGCCGGCTGATTGCCAAGGTCAGGCCGGAGCTTGATGCCTACCTTGTGACTGATCGTTCAGTGGAATCCATTGCCGGTCTGGATCTGGGGCTGTGCCGGCGGGTGTTTTACAACCAGGAAGATTTCCTGGAACTGCACCTCAACATTCTCCGTGGCGTCCAGGCGCGGTTCAAGACACCGTTCTTTACCGCGCTGGTGGAATATTCGCGCCAGCCGACCGGCGTGTTTCATGCCATGCCGATCAGCCGGGGCAAGTCGATTTCCCGGTCACACTGGATCCAGGATATGGGCGCCTTTTACGGGCCCAATATATTTCTTGCTGAAACCTCGGCGACCTCGGGTGGTCTCGACAGCCTGCTGGAACCGCACGGTCCCATCAAGGAGGCCCAGGAGCTTGCCGCCCGCGCGTTCGGCGCCAAGCACACCTTCTTTGCGACTAACGGCACATCAACCTGCAACAAGGTGGTTGTGCAGGGGCTGATCAGGCCCGGAGACATCGTCCTGGTGGATCGCGACTGCCACAAGTCCCATCATTACGGCATGGTGCTGTCAGGGGCCCAGGTGGTGTACCTCGACAGCTATCCGCTGAATGAATACTCGATGTATGGCGCAGTGCCATTGCGCGAAATCAAGCATCAGTTGCTGAAGCTGAAGGCTGCCGGAAAGCTCGACCGTGTTCGCATGTTGCTGCTGACCAACTGCACCTTTGACGGTGTGGTCTACAATGTCGAACGGGTGATGGAGGAGTGCCTCGCCATCAAGCCGAACCTGGTCTTTCTGTGGGATGAGGCCTGGTTTGCCTTTGCCCGGTTTGGCCCGACATACCGTCAGCGCACCGGCATGAATGCGGCCGGCGTGCTGCGCGAACGGTTGAAGTCGCCCGAGCATGCAGCCGCCTATGAGGCGCAGCGCGCCGAGCTTGAAGATGCCGACGACGAGACATTGCTCGATACAAGACTGATACCGCCGCCAACGGCGCGTGTCAGGGTGTACTCCACCCAGTCGACCCACAAGACCCTGACATCGTTGCGGCAGGGTTCGATGATCCATGTGCATGACCAGGACTTCAAGGGCGAGGTCGAACAGGCCTTCCGCGAAGCCTATATGACGCATACCTCGACATCGCCCAACTATCAGATCATTGCCAGCCTTGATGTGGGCCGGCGGCAGGTGGAACTGGAAGGTTTCGAGTTCGTTCAGCGCCAGGTCGAGGCGGCCATGTCGATGCGCCGTGCCATTGCCACCCACCCATTGCTGCAGAAGTATTTCAAGGTGCTCACCTCGGGCGACATGATCCCGGAAGAGCACAGGGAAAGCGGTATTAAATCGTATTATAACCCTGACCAGGGCTGGAACGATATCTGGGAGTGCTGGGCCAAGGAC
>CAYRLR010000534.1:0-2672 GCA_964424975.1 uncultured Anderseniella sp. | reverse complement strand
GGTTCCCTGCATTGGACGCGGCTGCTCCGTCCGATGCGAGGCGCTTCATGACGACCGACAAAGAATCCTGCCACGCAGGCATCGTGAAACCAAAATCCCGCTGGAATTTACTGCAATCGAGCCGGGAGTCTGATGGCCGGCCTGCCTTGGTGGGCCAGTCGTCGGAACTGATCCCCTCGACGTGGGGACTGGCAAGGCCTGGACCCTCGCTGATCCGGAAGACTTCCCTGGCAAAATCCGCCCAGTTCGTCGCACCCTGCCCACACAAATGATAGATCTCGCCACAACCAGTTGCATCATTCGACTGCCAGCGGTTGACGACATGCAGTATGGCCCGCGCGATATCGTGTGCAGCAGTTGGGCAACCAACCTGGTCCTTAACAACGCTCACTTCATCCCGCTCTCTAGCAAGCTTAAGCATAGTCTTGACGAAATTGCTGCCGAACGGGCTATAAATCCAGGATGTCCGCAGGATCATATATTCACCACCACCAGCATCACGAACGGCGATTTCGCCGTCCAGCTTGGTGCGGCCATAAACACCGAGTGGGTTGACCTCGTCGTCCTCGGTATATGGTGCTTGTTTGGTCCCATCGAAGACGTAGTCAGTAGACAGGTGAATGAGCCGTGCGCCCATCTTACGCGCAATGACCGCAAGTATGCCAGCTGCCTTTGTATTGACCATTGTTGCGCGTTTAGGTTCGTCTTCTGCAGCATCAACCGCCGTCCATGCCGCAGCGTTCACAACAATATCTGGCGCAATGCCGAATATCGCCGCTTCGATTGAACCAGGTTTTTCCAGATCCATGTCGGGCCTGCCAATACTCATGACCTCGCAAAATCTGGCAGGACCTGCCACCTCAACAATCGACCTGGAGACTTGTCCACTGTGCCCAATTACAAGAACCTTCATGACTTCGCTATACCCAGTCTCTGGCTCTGGTAAAGTGGTGTCCACCACCATTCATTCTGCAGATACCATTCGAGTGTCCGCCGGATCCCCTCCTCGAATGAAATGGCGGGTTGCCAGCCAATTTCGCTAAGTATCTTGTCAGCATTGATGGCATAACGCCGGTCGTGCCCCGGGCGGTCGGCGACAAACTCTATCAGGTCAGCATGGCAAGTCGGACCCGCCATTGGCCGCAATTCGTCCAGACACACACAGATCGTCTCAACTACCTGCAAGTTGGAGCGCTCGCAACTTGCCCCTATGTTGTAGCTCTCGCCAAGTCTGCCGCGCTGCAAGACTGCCTCCAGCGCTGCGGCATGGTCATCAACATAAAGCCAGTCGCGCACATTCTGGCCCATCCCGTATATTGGCAACGGTTTGCCATGCAGGGCGTTAAGTGTCACGAGCGGAATTAACTTCTCGGGGAACTGGAACGGGCCGAAGTTGTTCGAGCAGTTACTGATCACCACCGGTAGCCCGTAAGTGGCAAACCATGCTCGTACGAGATGATCAGAAGAGGCCTTGGACGCCGAATACGGTGACGAGGGCGCGTAGGGTGTCTGTTCGGTGAACTTGCCATCCTCGAAAGGTAGGTCGCCAAAAACTTCATCCGTTGAGACATGGTGGAACCTGAAATTCTCCCGCTCCCGTCTGGACAATGTCCGCCAGTAGTCGAGCGACGCGCTGAGTAGGCGATACGTGCCCACGATATTCGTTTGGATGAAAGCTTCAGGTCCATCAATGGACCGGTCGACATGGCTTTCTGCTGCCAGGTGCATGATGGCGGATGGCTGATATTGCTCCAGCAACCGCTGTATGGCCGGCTGGTTACAAATGTCGAGCTGGTGAAAGCTGTAGTCCGGGTGGTTTTCGATGTCCCGCAGTGACTCCATCCTGCCAGCATAGGTAAGCTTGTCGACATTGACGACCCTGTAACCACCTTTTTCGATCAGCAAGCGACAAACTGCAGAGCCAATGAACCCAGCACCTCCGGTGACCAGCACTGTCACAATGCCGTCAGCCAATCCTGAACTCCATCAGGTTCACATCCCGCAACATGGGTGCATTGATGTCCTTTTCCGACAAAATCAGCAGACTTGGCGAAACCGGCCAGTCAATCGCTATATCCGCATCGTCGAACCGTATCGATCGGTCGTGCGCCCGGGAATATGGCGCAGTGACCTTGTATTGGACTTCCGTTTCCGGCTCGAGCGTCACGAAACCGTGCGCGAAACCCTTGGGTACTAGCAATTGGTTCCACCGCTGCCGCGACAGTTCTATGCCCACCCACTTGGCAAACGTAGAAGACCCTGGCCGAATATCCACAGCCACATCGAATATCCGTCCCGAAACAACTCTGACGAGCTTGTCCTGTGCAAATGGCGGTAGCTGATAGTGCAGGCCGCGCAGCACGCCCCGCTTGCGCGACACAGAACAGTTGTCCTGCACGAATTCTATATCAACACCATACTCGCTTAGCGACTGCCGGCTATACGTCTCAGAGAAGAAGCCACGTTCATCTTCATGCTGCGTCGGTGCAATTTCCAGGACGCCATCAAGGCCCAGCGGTCTGACTTTCATCCCGGTCCCTTATTCCGTCTCGAACTCGGCTGCCCGGGCGCGCAGATAGTCCGCATAATCCGTCTTTCCCAACTCATCTGCCCGCGCAGTCAATGCTTGCGGTGTAAGATAGCCACACTGAAGCGCAATCTCTTCCGGACAC
>CAYRLR010000533.1:0-2676 GCA_964424975.1 uncultured Anderseniella sp. | reverse complement strand
TTGTCTGGCGCGCCCGGTGAGCGGGCCCCGTCACCATGGGGAATGATGTCTTCAGGCCGGATGACGGCAATCACCTTGTGACCGTCGCCATGGGCATGGCTGGCACTGGTAAACCGTCGATTGCCAATTTTGACGCCTTTGCCGTTATTGTCCGCCACGCCGGAAATCTGGTTTGTCTCGCCGATAAAATCAGCCACGAACAGCGAAATCGGCTCGCGATACACATCCGTGGGCGTGCCCACCTGTTCGATGACCCCATGGTTCATCACCACGATGCGGTCTGCCATGGCCAGCGCTTCTTCCTGGTCATGCGTCACCATGATGGTGGTCACACCCAGCTTGCGCTGCAGGTCCTTGACCTCATGACGCAAATGCACCCGCACCTTGGCATCCAGCGCCGACAGCGGTTCATCAAGTAATAACAGTCCCGGCGACATGGCAAGCGCGCGCGCCAGCGCAATGCGCTGCTGCTGGCCGCCGGACAATTGTGCCGGGTATTTCTTAGCCTGTTCCGGGAGCCCGACCAGCTCCAGCAATTCGGCCACGCGCTTGTCAATATCGGGTCTGGAAATGCCGGAATTCTCAAGCCCGAAGGCGATGTTCTTTTCAACCGTCAGGTTGGGAAACAGGGCATAGGACTGGAACACGATGCCGAAATCACGTTCCGCCGGCGGCAGGGCGGATATGTCCTTGCCATCCTGAAAAATCGCACCGGTGGTCTGGATGTCCAGCCCGGCAATCGCTCTGAGCAGGGTTGTCTTGCCGCAGCCGGACGGACCGAGGAAGCAGACGAACTCGCCACGCTTCACTTCCAGCGAAATATCCTTCAGTGCGAAGAAGTCACCGAACGCCTTCCAGACATTTTCAATCTTCAGATAGGTTTGCGTTGTACTCGCCTGCCCCATTAGCTTTTCCCCGCGCAGCCGCTCTTGTGGGTGGCCGGTATTGCTCAGCACCACTTTACCATAGTTCAGAGGCACCGGCGATCAACCGGTGCCTCGTCTGCTGTTTGCGTATCAGCCCTTGGGCTCTGACTTGGAGTCGTAGCGCTTCTGCCACTCGTCCAGAATTACCTTGCGGTTGTTGGCGGCAAATTCAAAGTCGTTGTCGATCATCTTTTCCAGCAGGTTCGCCGGGAAGTGTTCAACGGGCTTGGCAACGCCTGGATATGCAACCACGGCGTAACCGGAATTGTACATCTCGTTGGCCTTCTTGGTGATGGTCCAGTCAGCCAGTGTCTTGGCATCAGCCAGATTGTCGGTACCTGCTACAATGGCAGTTGCCTCCATGTCCCAGCCCACGCCTTCTTCAGGCACGATGATCTCGATTGGCGCACCGGCTGCCTTTGACTTGGCACCACGGAACGCGAACGACACACCGATTGGAATTTCACCGGCTGCAGCCATCTTGCAGGGTTTGGAACCGGAATGGGTGTAGGCGGCAATATTGGCGTGCAGGCCGTCCATGAATGCCCAGCCGTCCTTTTCGCCGAACATCTGCAGCCAGCTGGATACATCCAGGAAGCCGGTGCCGGACGAATTCGGATTCGGCATGATCACATGGCCCTTGTATTCGGCCTTGGTCAGGTCCTTCCAGGACTTCGGTGCGGTCAGCCCAAGCTTGCCGCCTTCCACCGTGTTGAAACAGACCGCGGCAACCTAGGCATCCATACCGGTCCATGTTGGCGGCGTGCTCTTGTCGACAAACTTCTTGTCGAGCATTTCCACGCCCTTGGGCGCATAGGCTTCAAGCATGCCTTCCGATTTCAGCAACAGCAGCGATGTTGCCGCCAGACCCCAGATCACGTCGGCCTGCGGATTGTTTTTTTCCGCCAGCAGTTTCGCGGTCACAACACCGGTTGAATCGCGAACCCAGTTGATCGTGATATCGGGATGATCGGCATTGAATGCATCAGCATATTTCTTGAGATCTTCGGCTTCAACCGCAGTGTAAACCGTCAATTCGCCAGCCATCGCTGCTGAAATCGACATAACACCAACGGCAACCCCGGCCAAAAGTCCACCAGCAAGTTTCTTAAACATGACACCTCCTTGTCAGCGCATCAATTTGTGTAGTCAGGCAGGTTGACAGCCATGCGTATGCCGCCACCCGGAATTCAATTTTGCCCACTCCCCGACAGATATGGTTGCGTTATGTGACAGATAAATGAAATCGATAATAATGATGCAACGTCTTTTTAAATTTATAGGTCACGTGTGCATCGATCAGCAGTCCGGGGCTGTCGACGGAGGTCATCAATCATCAGCGGCACCCGTGGACACGCAACGCCAACAACCCGGATTATCATTTGGCAGGCGGCTTGCCCGCATGATCAAGGTTGCACAAATCGCGACCCTGCCAGGCCCGGTGTACCTGCCTGCGAGAACATCATGCGAACCGGGAAGCATGTCTGCATCCGCCGAGGTTGAAGAAGCCCGAGTGCATTGTGTGATTATTCCGAACGCGGACGGGTGACATAACGGAACTGCACATGGACATTTTTGTGATATGCTGTTGGTTTGGCGGATTGATTTCTTGAAATCGAGGCATCCATGAACAAGAATGCAAATGCGACTTATCACCTGAGACCGCTACGCAAAACCGATATTGCGACCGTTTCTGGCTGGTTTGAATCGCTCGATGATCTGTCGCTTTTCGACCGTACCATGCGTGTGC
>CAYRLR010000532.1:0-2685 GCA_964424975.1 uncultured Anderseniella sp. | reverse complement strand
GTTCAGTATCTCGAACATGTCGTCATCATCAGCCGGCTTCGGGTTTTTCGTTGCCAGGTAGATGGACTGCTGGACCTGGTGGGTCACCGGATCAATATAGGCATCGTGATGCTGCATGCGTTCTGCAGCAGGCATCTTGTGCCCTTCCAGTTGCTTGATCACCGCGATATTATTCGTGGTCCCGGCCCGTTCAATGGCGGCCAGCAGGTTCCTGGTTGCCATATAGCCATTGTAGAAAACATTGCCGGGCACTCGCATGTTTGTTTCCGGATACATGGCCTGGTAGCGCTGCACGAACTCAGTTACGCCGGGCAGGTCAAGTTTGTAGTACCAGGTGGTGCCGAATACACCGAACAGGTTTTCCAGCGGTAACCCGTACACGTCAGGCCAGTCCTGCTGGTTATTGATCCAGGCCGGGCTTGACCCCATGCCCAGCTGCGCCACCTGCTGACGCATCGATTTCTGATCATCCCCACCGATGGCAGCAGCAACCACGTCCGGCTTGCCCTGCTGAATTTTCAGCAGCGCCGACGAGAAGTCACGGGTTCCCTGCGGGACCAGAATTTCCTCGCTGACGGATCCTCCGTACTGTTCCAGCAGTTTCCTGGTCGCGGCAGCGGTGTTGTGGCCCCATACATAGTCATTGGTCAGCAACATCCAGTTGTTACCGAATTTCTCGACCGCGTTCTTGACTGCTGCCATGGCGAAATTGGTGCCATTGCCGTCCCAGACAAACTTCACACGGTGGCAGTTCTTGCCTGACTCGGTCGGTGAGGATGAGTTGGTGTTGCAATAGATGACGCCATACTTCTGGGCGACCTGGCTGATGGCGTTGGCAACACCCGAACTCACTGCCCCCACCAGGAAGCCTGCTTCCTCGCGGGTAATCATGCGTTCAGCAACGCGGCTGCCTGTCGCCGGTGTCGTTTCAGTATCGATGTGGACCGATTCAATCTTGCGCCCGAGCACCCCGCCCTTTTCGTTGAACTCCGCGATCGCCATTGCCATGCCCCTGCGATCGCTGGCGCCGGAATTTGCATATTGCCCGCTGGCATCCGAGGTAATGCCGATCTTGATCGGCTTGTCCGAGCTTGCGGCATAAACCCGGTTATGGGTCCACGGTCCCATAAAAGCACCGGTTGCGCCGGCGAGGATTGATGTTTTGAACAATTGACGTCTGGTGAGAGCCGATTTGGTCATGAGTTCCTCCTGATTTTCATTTCCGACGATGCCCACGACACATGCGGCGGCATGCTTGAATCGAAAATATATTCAATTATTGAAAGAAATTTTGTTCAATTGTCAATTGCAAATTGAAAATTTATTCACTTTTTCAACCGATAACTTGTATTTGAACGAAAATTCGGTCACGGCTTTGAGATGGAAAACGTCAAGAGAATCGAAATGCGGGCAGGTGATGAAACCTTCGACGCCCTGCGGGCACGCACCCGCGACCGCTTCGATGAGTTGAGCCCGCATTTGCAGAGGATTGCGCGCGAAGCATTGGACCAGCCCAACTATTTCGCTCTGAACACGGTTGTGGTCATAGCCGCCAAGCTCGGCGTACAGCCGTCGACACTGATCCGCTTTGCCAAGGAGTTTGACTACAAGGGTTTCACCGACCTGCAGCAGGTTTTCAGGTTGCGGCTTATCGAAGGGGCACCTGCCGCGCGCGAGCAGGTCTACGAGCACCGCACCTCCCTCAGCAATCCGGTCAACATGCGAACGATACTGGATGAATGCATCGACGGGCTCACCGCGTCTCTGGAAAGCACCCGGCGAAATACCGATCCGGCCGATTTGCAGCACGCACTCGAGATGATCCGGCGCGCGCCATATATCCATGTCGCCGGCCTGCGGCGCTCACGCCCGATTGCAACCTACCTGGCCTATGGGCTCACGCGGGCTGAATTTCGCTGTGACCTGCTGAATTTCGGCGGCGGCATTGCTGATCAGCAGGTCGCCAACATGGCACCTGACGACCTGTTGATCTGCATCGCGTTCACGCCCTACGCACCACCGGTGGTCGATGCGGTCCGGGAAGCCAAGCTGCGCGGCAGGGAAGTCATCAGCATCACCGACACACCAGGCAGCCCCCTGGCTCAGAATTCCACATTGAGTTTTTACGTGGACAACGAAGTACCAGGGCAGTTCCGGCCAATATCCGGCGCCATTGCACTGGTTCAAACCCTGATTGTCGGATTGACCAACTGATCAAGAGCACTGCACTGTCTTGTCTGGGCCACTCGTCATGGTCAGAGATGACCATCATGCTGCAGATCCCGTGCTGCAAAAATGAGCTGCCACTCAGCCTGCAGCCCCAACCAATGATCCCAGGCCGGTGGAGACAGCACAAAATACCAAGCGTTGGCTGAAGCTGCATGAAACTCTCTGTGCGCAGACACAAAGTACCGGGATCACTTTGGGAGAAACGGTATGTGGAAAGCTTCAGCGACGATTGCCTGAAACGGACGCTGGTTGACGAGATCAGAACCGATTGGCGGATTTCGATCCGGAGGGCTTGCGGGCTCATCCGGTCCGATCCGCGGACATATCGGTACAAGTTCCGTCGACCCGGCCAGGCTGCGACAGAACAGCGGATCAAGGAGATTTGTCATACGCAGATTCTGCGAACCCGCCCCGACCAACCCAATCAGGTTTCCTTTGACAGGGTTCTTTCAAGCA
>CAYRLR010000531.1:0-2693 GCA_964424975.1 uncultured Anderseniella sp. | reverse complement strand
TTGTCGTCCTGGAATACCATGCGGCCATATTGTTCAAAACACTGGAAATCCTGGTTGGCGAATTTCGCCACTGCCCCGACTTTTGCAGCTATTGTCTCGATGGCAGTGCGCGCCTCGTCCGGTTGAATGCCGATACAAGCAGGCCGTCCCTGTTTCAGGATGCCGGCTTTCTCGCCGGCAATTTTCGCCAGCGTATCACCGAGATACTGCTCATGGTCCATGTCAACCGGTGTGATGACACTGACTGCGGGGTCGGCGATGATGTTGGTAGCGTCCAGCCTGCCGCCAAGTCCCACTTCCAGCAGCACATAGTCTGCCGGGGTTCGGGCAAATGCCAGCATGGCGGCTGCGGTGGTGATCTCGAAGAAGGTGATCGGCTCACCCTTGTTGGCCTGCTCGCACTCCTCCAGCAGATCGATGAGCGTCTGCTCGCCAATCAGCGTGCTTGCGCCGGGCGCGCCCAGCCTGATGCGCTCATGAAACCTGACCAGGTGAGGCGACGTATAGGCGTGGGCACTCAGCCCCGCAGCCTCGATGATGGCGCGCATATTGGCCAGCGTGGAGCCCTTGCCGTTGGTGCCGGCAATGTGCACTACCGGTGGCAGAGACAGGTGCGGATTGCCCAGTGCCGCGAGCAGACGCCACATGCGGTCCAGCGACAGGTCAATTATCTTGGGATGCAGTTCCAGCAACCGCATCAGGATGGCATCACTGACGGCCATGTCGGATCAGGCTCCGGTGCCGGCTGGTTCAGCCTCGGCCGGCGCCGCTTCGGGTGCAGGCAATTGTACGGCACGCACGGGTGATGGCCGTTTCATCAGCATGTGCAGCACATTTGACAGCGTGCTGCGCAATTCGTGCCGGTGCACCACCATGTCGACCATGCCGTGCTCCAGCAGATACTCCGAACGCTGGAATCCGTCCGGCAGCTTTTCCCGGATGGTCTGCTCGATGACGCGCGGACCGGCAAAACCGATCAACGCAGCAGGTTCGGCAATGTGAATGTCACCCAGCATGGCATAGGACGCTGTCACCCCTCCGGTTGTCGGGTGGGTCAGCACGACAATGTATGGCATGCCTGCCTCGCGCAAACGCTGCACACCGACAGTGGTGCGCGGCAGCTGCATCAGTGACAGGATACCCTCCTGCATGCGCGCACCGCCGGATGCGGCGTACAGAACCAGCGGCAGCTTGTTGTCCGCAGCTTCGAACATGGCGGTGATAATGCCTTCGCCCGCAGCCATGCCGAGCGACCCCCCCATGAAGGCGAAGTCCTGCACCACCGCAATGGCTTCGAGCCCGTCGATATGGCCGCGCCCTGCAACAATGGCATCCTTGCGGTTTGCCTTGGCGCGGGCTTCCTTCAACCTGTCGGCGTACTTGCGTTCATCGCGAAACTTCAGGGGATCGACAACCACGTCCGGCAGTGCGATGGCGGTCCATTTCTCGTCATCGAAGGTATGCTTGAGGCGGGCTTCCGGCGACATCCGCATATGATAACCGGAACGCGGAACAACGAACTGGTTGGCCTCCAGGTCGCGGTAGAAGACCATCTCACCGGACTCGGGGCACTTGACCCACATGTTTTCCGGCACATCGCGTCTGGTGCCGAGAATGCCGCTGATTTTTGGCCTGACGAAGTTCTTGATCCAGTTCATGACCGCTTACCCATTGCGCCCGTGGCGCACACCTTGTGCCAATTCACTAACCAGCTTTAGCACATTGGCGACGGTTGTGTCCGTTGCCGCGCCACTGGCATCAAGGCTTTCCTTGATGGTGTTGACCAGGGCTGAACCGACCACAACGCCGTCCGCACCCGATGCAATACCTGCTGCCTGTTCCGCGGTCCTTACGCCAAACCCGACAGCGACCGGCAAATCCGTATGCCGCTTGATGCGGGAAACCGCTTCATTGACCCGTGAAATGTCAGGCGCCTTGGAGCCGGTGATGCCGGCTACGGACACGTAATACACAAAGCCGGACGTGTTGGTGAGCACCTTGGGCAGACGTTCGTCATCGGTTGTCGGGGTTGCCAGCCGGATAAAGTTCAAGCCCCCGTCCAGTGCCGGGATGCAAAGCTCATTGTCTTCCTCAGGCGGCAGATCAACCACGATGAGACCGTCGACACCGGCTGCCTTGGCATCTGCGATGAACCTGTCCACACCGTATATGTAGATCGGGTTGTAATACCCCATCAGCACGATCGGCGTGTCGTTGTCCGACTCCCGGAATTCGCCCACAAGCTTCAGCGTCCTGATCATGTTCTGACCGGCAGCCAGGGCACGCAATGATGCAGCCTGGATGGCGGGACCATCTGCCATCGGATCGGTAAACGGCATGCCAAGTTCGATGATATCGGCACCTGCAGCAGGCAACGCACGCAATATTTCCAAAGAGGTGTCATAGCCTGGATCACCGGCGGTGACGAAGGTAACAAACGCGGCCCTGCCTTGCTTTTTCAAATCGGCAAAACGGGCTTCAATACGGGTTGGCGCACTCACAGTTTTACCCCCAGGTGTTCGGCAACGGTAAATATGTCCTTGTCGCCACGCCCGCACATGTTCATGACCATCAGGTGGTCGGCGGGTTTCGTCGGCGCTATGTCCATCACCTTGGCAAGTGCGTGGCATGGTTCGAGTGCCGGAATGATACCCTCCAGCTTGCAACACAGCTTGAACGCGTCAAGCGCTTCA
>CAYRLR010000530.1:0-2702 GCA_964424975.1 uncultured Anderseniella sp. | reverse complement strand
AGCTGATGGCTGCGCTGGGCTTCAGGTCGCTGGACGACATGATCGGACGCACCGAAGTTCTCGACAAGGACCATGCGATCGAACACTGGAAGGCACGCGGTCTGGATTTCTCGAAGATATTCGCAAGACCACCCGTCTCCAAGGATATCGCCATACGCCATTGCGAACGTCAGGATCATCACCTTGAGGCCATCCTTGACCGTAAACTGATCGAGCTCGCAGGACCGGCACTTGAAAACCGGAAGCCGGTCAGCTTTGAACTGCCGATCCGCAATGTCGACAGGTCGACCGGAGCCATGCTGTCGGGTGAAATCGCCCGGCGCTATGGCCACGCCGGCCTGCCCGACGACACCATCTCGATCACCCTGCGCGGCACTGCCGGCCAGAGTTTCGGTGCCTTTGTCTCCAAGGGCGTGACACTGGACCTGATCGGCGAAGCCAACGACTATGTCGGCAAGGGCCTGTCAGGCGGCCGCCTGGTGGTCCGCCCGCCGGAGAACGCGGCAATTGTGCCGGAGAACTCGATCATTGTCGGCAACACGGTGCTGTATGGCGCCATTGCCGGTGAGTGCTATTTCCACGGCGTTGCCGGGGAACGCTTCGCCGTGCGCAATTCCGGCGCCCTGGCGGTTGTCGAGGGCACCGGTGATCATGGCTGCGAATACATGACCGGCGGCATTGTCGTGGTCCTGGGACAGACCGGCCGCAATTTCGCTGCCGGCATGTCCGGCGGTATTGCCTACGTTCTGGACGAGGCCGGCGACTTCCGGCAGCGCTGCAACCTGGCCATGGTTGATCTTGAACCGGTCCCGGAAGAAGAAGAACTGCTGCAGCGCATTGCCAACCAGTCAGGCGATCTGGAAAGTCATGGCCTTGTCGATGTGCAGGGCGACATGACAAATCACGATGCAGAACGTCTGTTCCAGTTGATCAGCAATCATTCCCACTACACCGCGTCCGGTCGCGCCAGGCAGATTCTCGACAACTGGCAGACCTACTTGCCGAAGTTCGTCAAGGTGATGCCCGTTGAATACCGCCGCGCGCTGAAGGAAATGGAATTACAAAATGCCACCGGCGAAATGCTGATTGGCGTGAGAGAGGGCAAGTAACATGGGCAAGATTACAGGCTTCAAGGAATTTGAGCGCCAGGAACGGCCATACAAGCCCGTCGCCGAGCGGGTTTCCAATTTTGACGAGTTCGTCATTCCGCTGGACGAGGCCGACGTCAAGGTTCAGGCAGCACGCTGCATGGATTGCGGCATCCCGTATTGCCACAGTGGCTGCCCGGTAATGAACCAGATTCCAGACTGGAATGATCTGGTCTACAGCGCAGACTGGGAAGAAGCCTCGCGCAACCTGCATTCGACCAACAACTTTCCCGAGTTCACCGGTCGCATCTGTCCGGCACCGTGCGAAGCCTCGTGCACACTCAATATTGACGACAACCCGGTCGCCATCAAGACAATCGAATGCGCCATCGTCGACAGGGCCTGGGAAGAGGGCTGGGTTGTGCCGGAGCCGCCTGAAACCAGGACCGGCAAGACGGTCGCCATCGTGGGCTCAGGTCCTGCAGGACTGGCAGCAGCCCAGCAGCTGGCCCGCGCCGGTCATGATGTTCACGTCTATGAAAAACAGGCCAGGCCCGGCGGGCTGATGCGCTATGGCATTCCCGATTTCAAGATGTCCAAGCATCTCATTGAACGCCGGACCAGTCAGATGGAGGCAGAAGGCGTCACTTTCCATTGCAATCGCCATGTTGGCGTCGACATCGACGTTACCTACCTGGAACGCAATCACGATGCGGTCTTGCTGGCCGGCGGCTCGGAAGTTCCGCGCGATCTTCCCGTTCCCGGCCGGGAACTGGACGGGGTGCACTTTGCCATGGATTTTCTGCGCCAGCAGAACCAGCGCATCGGGCGTGAAGACCTCGGTGATGTCATACCGATCCTGGCAGGCGGCAAACACGTCGTGGTGATTGGCGGAGGCGATACCGGTTCAGACTGCATCGGCACATCATTCAGGCAGGGAGCATTGTCCGTTACCCAGCTTGAAATCATGGTGGCGCCGCCGGAAATGGAAAACAAGGCGCTGAGCTGGCCGCACTGGCCCATGAAAATGCGGACATCCTCAAGTCAGGCCGAAGGCGCCACGCGCGAATTCGCCGTCATGACCACACATTTCTCCGGCGACCAGGGCAAGGTCAAGATGCTGCATGCAACGCATGTGGATGCCGCAATGAAGCCGGTCGACGGTAGCGAGTTTGAACTGCCAGCGGATCTGGTGTTGCTGGCAATGGGTTTTGTGAACCCGGTGCACGACGGCATGTTGAAAGACCTGTCTGTCTCGCTGGACGCGCGCGGCAATGTAAAAGCCGACACCAAAGCCTATCAGACCAACCGCTGGAAGGTGTTCAGCGCTGGCGACATGCGCCGTGGTCAGTCACTCGTGGTCTGGGCGATCCGTGAAGGACGCCAGGCAGCGCGCTCCATTGACCAGTTCCTGATGGGCTCATCCACCCTGCCCTGGTAGTCCGGAATCAGGCAGGTCAGCTAAAGCGGTTTGCATTTATTCTGATTCATTTGACCGGTTTTCTGCGTTCGCTGGCTAGGCACGGCTCCCGACGTGGTCTGGTTGACCACAAGGGGGTCGTAACGCAGTCCAGCGGGCGCAGAAAACCGGCCTCCGGTGGTCCAAATCCGGCC
>CAYRLR010000529.1:0-2703 GCA_964424975.1 uncultured Anderseniella sp. | reverse complement strand
CTACCCATCCAATTTTACCAAGTAATGACGCTCGAAATACAGGGTCGTTCAACCGTAAGTCGTCAGCTTTGCCACACGCATGAATGATCGCTTTCAGTTGATCAAACTCCCTACGGTCCACATTCAGGTGGTGGTTTACGACAACTCCCGTCACGATCTGCCGGGATGTTTTTGACATTATGCGTGTCTTGGCTGAATTCAGGCGGAAGCCCTCATCCTCCACAATGTGAGGAACAACACGCAGCAATGTTCCCGCAACATGGCTGTCACCGGAGAGATTCAAATCGTCGGCGTATCGGCTGTAGTTGGCGTTCAGACATCTAGCGAGAGCCGACAAGCGCCTGTTGAGTGTGAATACTGCGAGATTGGCAAGAGCAGGTGATGCTGGTGATCCCTGAGGCAAATGCGGTTTTCGATAGTTGTGTCTGTCAAACAGGCCTAGGCGCTCGATCACACGCGAAGGTGTGATGGAAGTGCAAAGGGCTGCCAACAACCTCGCGACCTGATACGGATATCCAAGGCACCGGAACAGCCCAAAGATGCGCCCTGATCCGATTGAGGGAAAGAAGTCCTTCAAATCGAAGCAGATCACAACCTGTTCGCCCGCGTGTCGGTTTGCGGCTTCGAGACAGCTGCGCCCTTTTGCAAAACCGAATGCATCAGGATGGATCGGCACTTTGTCGAGAATTCCGTGCAGTATCTGCCTTTGAACCGTTTTCAGGGCAAGCTTCGGAGCTTCGATAACCCGCATGCCGCCAGACTTCTTGCGTTGCAGGATGTAGTGATAATGGTTCACGGCTGTATCGCCATGATCTTCATATCGTGAATGCACATCACCAAGGTATTCAAGACGTTCAACCGGCAGGAACAACCAGCCTGAGAGCGCATCCAGCGTTGCGAGATGGGGAATATCCAGCGCTGCGAAAGCCGCGATAGGAGACATCACAGGTGTTGATAAATCCGGATCAGGCCAGATGTTGCGTCGACTGCAATAGCGGAAAGCCCTCTCGAACCAGTCACTCTGTCGCAAGGCATTGGCGATAACCTTCACGGTCGGGGAGTAAGTGTAAGGCAGACCACCTAACAGATCAGAGCAAATGCCATTGGCAAGCCGTTGAAGCGGAGAGGGCAACCTGCGGGTAAGGGTTAAATGAACGAACTCTTTTGACCACGCCCCGAGTATCAGGCTTTGCGCAATGTTGCGTGCGAGTTGTTGTCTATTCATTTGAACAATCAAATTGCAGCGGACAGTCTTTGCTCTTCTTGGTATTGCGTTACCTGATCTGGGTGAAGCCCAGCGCGGGTAGCGCCTTGTATGCTCTGGTCGTCGTCGCAGGCGGGGATACCCCGCCCAACTCTCCACATCGCTGCACAGAGTTATCCAAAGACCACCGCTGCAAAATTAGTATGCAAAAAGAAAATGTGTTTGCCAAGCTCTGTTCACGGAGAATACATCAAAATGCGAGCACTTGATGTGAAATGGCATCCGGTATGTTGGGCTCATAGCTGTCATTCTGCGTGCAGCGTGTACCCTGGTGCTCGCAATTGGTGTCGGATGGGAAAAAATGGTGGGCGGTATTGGTTTCGAACCAATGACCCCTACGATGTCACCGTAGTGCTCTACCACTGAGCTAACCGCCCGGAGACTGCTTGAGTCGAAAACCTTGTCGCAAGGTCAAAAAGCAGGCTGGTGCGTCTTGGACGCGAAGGTTTCTATATAAGGTTGCAGGGGCCCATGCAAGGCCCTGTTGCCGGTGATTGTCAGGCGGCAATCATCCGGTCGACTTCATTGACCAGATCGCGCAAATGAAACGGCTTCGACAATATCTTGGCGTCGCGCGGGGCGTCTGAATCCGGGTGCAGTGCAACGGCCGCAAATCCGGTGATGAACATGATCTTCAGGGCCGGGTCCAGCTCGGCCGCACGTCTGGCCAGTTCAATGCCATCCATTTCCGGCATCACGATATCGGTCAGCAGCAGATCGACCTCGCGCGATTTCAGTTCTTCAAACGCACTGGCGCCTTCCGCAAACGCGTGCACCTCGTGACCGGCGCGTTCCAGCGCCCGGGCAAGGAAGCCACGCATGTCATCGTCATCTTCAGCCAGTAGAATACGCGCCATTGCCGCTAATCAGCCTCCAGCAATTCACAATGGCCAGCTTTTCGCAGCTGCCCACCCACACCGCACCACCATAGTGTCAAAGAGTAAACCTGATGTGAAGACGTACAATGATGTTTCAATCGATTGCCGTGCGCTGCGGCGGTTTTCGCGCAATGCAGCGGATATGACCCGCACTGATTTTCATGAATACCGCGTCACCCGGTGAAATAGTCCGCGTCCGGCGGATAAACATCGTTGACGTGCCGACTGGCTCAAGGGCTTAATGGGCCTTGCAGATGCTGCAGCCACCCATCGTTCCTCCAACCGTACAGCGACCTTGCCTCCCATGACGCCCAAACCCAAACCTGATCAGGTTGAGCCCGGTTTCCAGATTGATGCGCCGCGGGTGCAAACCTCGCCGGTCGTATTCAATTCGCCGCATTCCGGCAGCGTCTATGATGCCGCATTCCAGGCGTCGTCCAGGCTGGATCTGCACAATCTGCGCCGGTCGGAGGACTGTTATGTCGACGAGCTGTTCGGCACTGCCACCGCGCTTGGCGCACCGCTGATGAAAGCCCGGTTTCCCCGCGCCTGGCTGGATGT
>CAYRLR010000528.1:0-2704 GCA_964424975.1 uncultured Anderseniella sp. | reverse complement strand
GCTTTTCCCGTCGCGCTGTTATTGCTCGCCATGCGCGTTCCCATTGCGGCCGCGCTGGGCGTGGTTGCCAGTGTCGGCATCTTTTTGATATTCGCCTGGCGGCCAGGGGCAGGTTTTCATCCCGAGTATGCCTGGCAGCCGACCTTCTCGCTGCTGGTGAATTCCCCGTTCGCTTTCATCACCAGCTACACCTTGTCTACCGTGCCCCTGTTCATTTTCATGGGGCACATTTCCTACGAGGCAGGGTTCACGACCGACATCTACCGCGCGGCCCGGTTGTGGTTGTCAAAACTCAAGGGCGGCGTGGCTATGGCCTCCATCGTTGGCTGCGGCGGGTTCTCGGCCATTACCGGTTCGTCGGTTGCCTGCGCGGCCGCAATGGGGCGCATAGCCATCCCGGAAATGTTGTCGTTTGGATACTCCAAGTCGCTGGCCACGGGCTCCGTTGCCATTGGCGGCACGCTGGGATCACTGATCCCGCCGAGCGTATTGTTCATTCTGTACGGCATCTTTGCCGAACAATCGATCGCCAAGCTGTTCATAGCTGCGATCATTCCGGGATTGCTGTCGCTGTTTGCATACCTGGTGGTGATCTATATCTGGGTGTCTCTCAAACCGGATGCTGCGCCGGTTCCGCAAGAAACCATCACAAGCCAGGATCGCATGTCGTCACTGGCGCGTTGCTGGGCAATTGTCGTGCTGTTCATGGTGGTGATCGGCGGCATCTATGCTGGCTTCTTCACGCCGACCGAGGCAGCAGGCATCGGCGCTGCGGCGGCCCTGGTGCTCGGGCTAGTGCTTGGTAGGCTGAAAACCGCAAACATCGGGTCAGCGCTGAGGGAAACAGTTTACCAGTCATCGATGATTTTTGCGATCGCCATCGGTGGCAAGTTGTTTGTCAATTTCATTGCCCTGACCGGCATGGCCACCGCAATCACCGTGCTGATCGACAGCAGCGGTGCATCTGCCGTTGTAGTGGTCGGGCTGATGGTGGTCATGTACATCTTTCTGGGCATGTTTCTCGATCCCATCGGTATCATTCTGCTGACCCTGCCATTGACCATTCCCATCATCGAGGCATTCGGCTTTTCGCTGATCTGGTTCGGAGTCGTGGTCATCAAGCTGCTCGAGATCGGGCTGGTGACACCGCCCATTGGTCTCAATGTCTTTGTCATCAAGTCGATTGTCGGTGACCAGATCAAGCTTGAGTCGATCTTTGCCGGCGTCGCCTGGTTCCTGAGTGCCGAGGTATTCGTACTTGGCCTCATCCTGACTGTACCCGCAATTTCACTATGGTTGACCGGGTTCGTCTAAATCATGATCCGCTCAAAATGAAACATCACGCAGGGCTGGTCGATTAAGTAACCCGCGTCCGTCAGCCGCGCGTGCCTGTCAAATGCCTGCTTCATCACCTCCATGGCAACTGGAAGTTTCGCTGCCCGGGCAGGGTCCGTGCTGGTTACGCGTTCAACAACCTGGTCGAAATCGAGAAACTGTCGCGTCAGAACATAGTCGCGTTGCTCGACAAGTCGAAATTCCGGCATGGCAAGTTCGCGCAACCGGGTTTGCGACGCCGTGCGAACCCCGGTTTCGTCCTCCAGTGGTTTGACGATTTCGGTCATCGCACCGTGAGGCAACGGATCAACCACGTGCAACCTGCCACCGGGCCGCAAGACCCGGGCGCATTCTTCAAGCGCCCTGACTTGCGCATCGGCAGGAACATGGTGAAACGAAAACATGAAACACACCAGGTCAGCCGATGCGCTCTCAACCGGCAGGTCTTCTGCTCGTCCGACGCGAAACTCGACATGCCCGGTTGTATTCCGGGTGCCTTTTCGCACCTTGGATTCGTCAATCTCTACGGCAACGACATTTGCAGCCGGTACCGTCAGTTGCCGCGCAAATGCACCATCGCCTGCGCCGACGTCCACAGCGCGAACACCACGCAGATCAACCATGCCGGCAAGTACATCAAAATGGTTCATGCCGCCGAGCGATCAGCCGCAGCAATTACCGGGCAGGGCATGATGACCGTGCCCTGAGTGGTTGCAGCAACCGCCCTTCCAGAAGTCGGCACCGGCACCGTGGCAGTATTTGTCATCGGCCCCGACCATCTTCATGAACATCGGATGATAATTGCGACACACCTCCAGTTCGGTCTTTACCCAGTGCAGCGGGTCGGCGGCATAATGGTCCCAGTAATCGCCGTCCATATTGATTCCCGGTACAGCCGGATTCCAGGACTCGTCCAGCCACAAATCAACATCACCGTACTTCGCACACAGCTTCCTGATTTGCGGATCGTCGAGCGCCAGCAGGCGCCCGTTCTCGATCAGCATCTCATTGTCGCCTTCGCGCTCAAGATGATAATTCGGAAAATACAGATGAATGTGCCAGTGCCCCACCAGATGACCGGCGCGTGCCGCCATGCGTTCGGCCATGGATGATATAATGGTGCCGAAGCCCATGTGGATGACGCCTGAACGAACCCTCTCATACAGGCAATTGACGAACCCGGACGGGAAGTCCTTGCGCGGTCTGTGGATGTGCGGGTTGGTTCCTATCGAGGCTTCCCACCAGTGCATGATGCCCTTGCCTGGAAACGTCGGATACTGGATGTCCGCGGTCTGTGCCATGACCTCGCGCAGTTGCCGCCCGAACTCCCCGCCTTCATTGATCTGGGTTATTTTTGAATTCTCGACGA
>CAYRLR010000527.1:728-2704 GCA_964424975.1 uncultured Anderseniella sp. | reverse complement strand
AAGCGGCCCCGACTATGCTGTCGTGCACGTTGAGAAGTTACGTGCATTTCTGATTTTCCCTGTCAGACTTATGGATGCCTAACTCTAGAAAGGCCCGGTCTGCATATCCCCCGACCTGTAATCCGATCGGCAAAGACAGAAAACCACATCAACGATTGCGCGCGCAAATTAATCCTTAATAAAAGGTTAACGCGACGGTTTCTGGTTTAACAAACGTCTGTAAAGGGTGATAAGAAATGAGCTGAACATGCTGACAATTCAGGGGATGCCAAATGGTTGAAACAAATGCGGGACTGGCGTTTGAAGCGCTTAATGACAACTCCAGCACGTTGCGGCTGCTCGAAACACGCCGGTCTGCATCGGCCAAGGCCATGACAGGGCCGGGACCAGGTGAACAACAACTGACCCGCCTGCTGGACATCGCAGCACGGGTGCCTGACCACGGCAAGCTTACGCCATGGCGGTTTATCGTTTTCGAAGGTGACGGCCGCGTGCGGGCGGGGAAGATTGTCGCTGAACGGTATCGTGAGCTGCACCCGGCTCATGGTGAGGAAACGCTTGAGGTTCAGCGCAACATGTTTTCGCGCGCGCCATGCGTCATAGCGGTCATCAGCGCGGCAACAACTCAACATCCGAAGATACCTGAATGGGAACAATTGTTGTCGGCCGGTGCGGTGTGCCAGAACCTGCTGACAGCGGCAACGGCCATGGGGCTTGGCGCCCAGTGGATCTCGGGATGGTTTTCCTATGACCGGCATGTGTTGTCGGCATTCGGGCTGGCGGACAATGAACGTATTGCCGGATTCATCTATATCGGGACACCGACACAATTGCAGGAAGACAGGCCGCGGCCGGAGGCTGCCAGCATAACCACGCGGTTTTAGATGGGGCAGGCCATGACGGATGCGATTGCCGGAGTGCTGTTCGACAAGGACGGTGTGTTTGTCGATTTTGAAAAGACCTGGACACCGGTTCTGAAAGCCATTGCTGCAGACGCGGCCCAGGGTGAAAAGACACTTGAAACCAACCTGCTTGATGTTGCCGGGTTTGACCCGGTAGCGGATGTTTTCCTGCCCGGGTCGATATGGGCCGCCGGACATACCGATGACCTGGTGGGCGTCTGGCTGCCGCTGTTGAACGGGATCACACCGGCCGACTTGGTTGAAACCGTCAACAGGCACTGCCTTTGTGCCACATCGCACCCGGTTTTTCCCGCCGAGCAGAGCCACAGGATTTTCTCTCGTTTGAAGCAACGTGACCTGAGGCTGGGCGTGGCGACCAATGATGCTGTCGCGTCTGCGCATGCCACGATCAATGCATTCGGACTGATTGACATGTTCGACCTGGTGCTGGGCTATGATTCCGTTCAAAACCCCAAACCGGCCGGTGATCCGCTGCTGGCGTTTGCCAGCCATACAGGGATTGAGCCTCGCCATGTGATGATGGTCGGTGACAATGTTCATGACATGGAGTGTGGCCGCGATGCAGGTGCGGGAGTGTGCGTGGGCGTGTTGTCGGGCAATTCGACCCGTGAACAACTGTCACCGCTTGCAGATCATGTCATCGAGGACATCTCGCACTTGCACGACCTGCTGGCCTCATTCGAACATTGAGCGCAGATCGAGCGTTGCCGTGTGACCAATCCGGGCGTAATTCGCGTCCAGCCAGTCACTGCAGGTGCTGCGGCCAATATCGCGCAGATGGCACAGGAACTCCCACTCGGTGTTGACCTTGGAAGAGGCTGAAAGAGGGTTGATCTGATCGCTGGCTTCGATGCGGTGCATACGGGCATGGGTGTAATGCTTGGCATCCAGTTTGCCGTCTGCAATCAACCGGGTCACAAAGTCGATGGTACGAAGTTCTCGCAAAAGCGAGGAATTGAAACTGATTTCGTTTACCCGGTTGTGTATTTCACGGGCTGTTCTTGGTTCTTCGTCCCGTTCGATCGGGTTGATCTGGATGATGACTATGTCTGC
>CAYRLR010000527.1:0-718 GCA_964424975.1 uncultured Anderseniella sp. | reverse complement strand
ACAAAGGAAAGATGGGCGGATTGCCCATGTAGCCGCCATCCCAGTAGATCTCTCCGTCGATTTTGACGGATTTGTAGAGATGCGGAAGACACGCGGATGCCATCAGCATATCGGCGGTCAGCTCTGAACCGTGAAACACCTTGATCTTGCCGTTGCGCACATTGGTTGCAGACACAAACAGCGCGATGTCATCGCACCGGCGCACGGTGTCGAAGTCGATGGTCTGGTTGAGCAGATCAAGCAGTGGATTGATGTCCAGCGGGTTGACGTCATACGGCGACACGATGCGCGACATCAGGTCCAGGATATTGTAGGCGGGCGAGGCATCAAGGCTCCAGTTCCCGGTCAGCATGTCGGTGAAGGTCCGCTTGATGGGGCTGGTCTGTCCCATGACCGACAGTGCATGCCAGAATGTATCGAGGGCCTGACGGGCGCCGTCCGAACCGTTCCGGGTGAAACCTTGCGCCAGCACGGCTGCGTTCATGGCACCGGCGCTGGTCCCGGTGATCGCTTTGATACTGAGACGCCCGTCTTCCAGCAGCTTGTCGAGCACGCCCCAGGTGAACGCGCCATGTGCGCCGCCGCCCTGAAGGGCCAATGCGATTGGCTTGGGTTTCGCCATTGTCAGGCTGCCGACCCTGTGTTGACGGCTGGACCGTCTGTCGGTGCATTTTTGCCGTTGAGCATTCGCTGATCTCCGAGGTTGCGCGAGAACCCA
>CAYRLR010000526.1:0-2725 GCA_964424975.1 uncultured Anderseniella sp. | reverse complement strand
GTGGTGGAGAACTATCTGGACCGGACCCGCCGGATCACAGTGAAGCTTGGTGACGAGAAACTTCACTACGTCATGCCGGAATCGGCGATGCCGGGATCTGTGCAGCGGTATTACGAGGATGCGCGCGCCGCGATCCGCAAAATCCCCCGGGTGCCGATATCGCCAATCGATCACGTCAAGCACCGGCTGGTTGAGGCAGGATACAAGGTTGGCGAAATCACGGGGCGCACCAGTTCGATAGACTACAGCGGTGGTACGCCGACATTCGAAATCCGGCCGCCACGCGAAATCAAGCCCGCCGGCCGTCGATCCACCGTGAACCAGTTCAACAGCGGCGATATCGATGTGCTGATCCTGAACCGGGCCGGGTCAACAGGATTGTCCCTGCACACGTCCGCCAAGTTCAAGGACCAGACCCCGCGGCGGATGATCATCATCCAGGCCGAAGGCAATATCGATACCCACGTACAGATGCTTGGCCGCATCAACCGGACTGGGCAGGTCAATCTGCCTGCCTACACCCAGCTTGTCGCCGACATCCCGGCAGAGGCTCGCCCGGCGGCGGTTCTGGCGAAGAAAATGGCGTCATTGTCGGCCAATACCACGGCGAGCCGGAAATCGGCCCTGTCATCCGATGCGGTCGATTTTCTTAACAAGTACGGCGACAAGGTCGTGTCCCACGTTCTGTCCGAAAACCCGCAATGGGCCATGACAATGCGGTTGGAGGGCGCGCTGGAAGAGGACTTCGCGCGCAAGGCAACCGGCAAGCTGGTCATGCTGGCCCCAGCCGAACAGCAGAAGTTCCTCGATGCGGTTCAGGAGACCTATACCGAACTTATCGAGCAGTTGGACAAGACCGGCCAGAATGATCTTGAGGCAAAGTTCGTGGATCTGAATGCGGAAACGCTGGATGCCTCCACGATGAAGGAGCCGGAAGGGCCGAGCCCGTTTGCGCAGGCCGTCAATCTGGAACGGGTGGAGATCGATGCGCAGGGCCTTGCCATGTCGCCCGACGAACTGGCCGAGGCGCTGAAGGAGGCAATGCCGGACGTGACCGGCGACACGCCGACCGGCGTGCTGGCCAGCGCCGAGCGCGGCAAGCGGGCCAGACTTTCCTCATTGCGCAACGAGTGGATAGAGAAGCACCAGGCATGGGTAACATCCGAGGTCAAGGACCGGAAGAAGGAAGACGCCAAGGCCAAGATGCGCACGGAAGGCGATCAAATTGCCAGCCGATGGAACGAGATCGTTTCAATTGCGCAACCGGGCGGTTACATTCAGTTAACCATGAAGGACGGCACCGAGATACCTGCCGTTGTTGTCGACGTATTCCGCAAGGGACGCGCCAAGAGCCCGCTCGCGCTCAGTGGCTGGCGTTTGAAGTTGGCCGTGCCGCACAATGCCCGTGACATCACCATACCGTTCTCCGCCGTCCTGACGCCCGCCAACCCAACGGCAGACCAGGACGGGATGCTCATTGAGCCGGCATCACGGCTGGACTCGCCGACCAGTGTGATAGAGGCCTTCAAGCATGCCTCGACCACCGGACGCCAGCAACGATACATGATGACGGGAAATATCGTTGCCGGGTTCGAGATGGCTCCGGGCCAGATCATGAACTTCTCCGATATCAACGGTGCTGTGCGTCAGGGCATTCTGATGCCGCAGAGTTTCAAGGAGTCGGAATTCCTTGCCGGTCAGCCGGTACGGTTCAAGACGGCGGATCAGGTCATCCAGCTCATGTCGGCAGTCGGCCAGGCTGAAGTCGCCAGCACCGACAAGATGGTGACGGTGAGCCGGTCAGGCTCGGAGTACGAGATCGAACTGCCCAAGGGCAGGGCGACTGGCGGCAGGTACTTCCTGCAAGCCAGCGTGCGCGACGCAGCGAACGATGATTTTGCCACGGTCGGCAACCGCATGCGGTGGAGAGGGTCCCGAGGTCAGGCCGCACGCATCCTTGACGCCATGATTGACCACAGCGCGGTCTTCGAGACCCGCAGCGACCAGGACAAGGCGGTGGAAATCATCGGCCAGAAGAAAGAGGCCCCGTTGTCCATGGCGAGCCGCGACGCGCAGGCCACGCCGCGCAAGTCCGGGTTTCCGGTCGACATGCCTGCCGTTGCCTTGTTGCCGGGCCTGGGGAACCTGACCAAACACGCCGAATACCAATCCGCGAAGGCGGGTGATGTCGAGGCGTCGGCGCGGCTCATCATGGATCTGCTCGATGACAGCCATGCAGATCAGGCTCGCGCGGCGTTCGGCCCGGACGTGGTGTATGCCCCGGTACTGGCAGAGGAAGCGTCGGGACACAATGAAATCCCCACCGCTACGGCAACGTGGCTGGCCGAGCGCGCAGGCGGTGCGGTGACCTATGACATGGTTCAGGCAAACAAGGCGTTTCACACAGGCGCAAGGCCAATGGAGCGACTGCTGGCAAGGCCCGTATTCGACGGTCCCGTCGAGCCTGGCCGCAAGTATGTCATCGTTGATGATGTCACCGTCATGGGTGGTACTTTGTCCGAGATGGCGAACCACATCATTGCCGGCGGCGGCGAGGTGGCAGGGGTGGTTACCCTTGTCAGCCGAAGCAGATCCGGTGTAGGGTCTGCTGCAAATGCGCAGATCAGGAAAATCGAAGGGAGGTTCGGAAATGTTGTCAGAGAAGAATTCGGCGTCGAGCCATCCGCCCTCAACGCAGACGAAGCGGCCCACATCCTCAACTACA
>CAYRLR010000525.1:0-2732 GCA_964424975.1 uncultured Anderseniella sp. | reverse complement strand
ACAAGTCACCTGCAGCGATTGCCAAAGCCTATCCCAATACCACCCGCATCGCGACCCCCGGTGGAGCGAGTGTTCTGTATTTCATCGAGACCGACCATGCCGAACGCGTCCATATCGTAACCGTGCGAGGCACTGCTGATGCAATGAACGACAGCGAGGACCGCGACACGCATGAACGGTTTGATCCAGTTCTGGGAATCAAGGTGCACCGTGGCTTTGATATCGTGACGCAAGACATCCTGACTGACCTGAAACCTCACCTGAAACCCGGCTACACGGTAACCCTGACAGGACACTCGCTGGGTGGTGCGGTTGCCTGCCTGCTGGGAATGTATTTGCAGCACGACGGCGGCAAGCTTGGCGGAATTTACACTTTCGGGCAGCCGAAGGTCACCAACAGGCAAGGTGCAGAGACATTTGCAGACCTGCCTTTGACACGCGTGGTGGATCAGAACGACATCGTCCCGATGTTGCCGGATGGAACTGATGGCAAAGGCCACCTGTTTGAACATACCGGCCCGGAAATCATCCTGCTTGATGGGCCGTATTATGTCGCTCTGTCTGAACACAAGGCGGACAGGTTGTCTGTTGATCAGTTCGCCAAGGAATTCTACCTGTCCAGCCTGCCTGATCACGCCATCAGGAACTATGTGAAGCGCTTGCGGGAGAAGACGTCAAAGAGTGTTGAAGTGGCGTACAAGGACCGGGAAAGATATGTTGTCCGTCAGCGCCCGGTCGGCACGAAAACCGAGGAAGACAATCACTGAACCGGTTTGATCGAACCGGCTTCATCACAACCTGGAGCGCCACGGGTTTGTTTGTGAACCAAGCTGCTTCACATTCTGTATCAGCATCACGTTTGAAACCTTCTTCCGGGTCGGACCTGGCGCGTTTCCAAACTGATAGCGCGCCGGCTCAGTTCATGTACCAACCGTGGCTGACAACCAGGGATTGTCCGGTCAGTGCATTGGTCGGGAATGCGGCGAATACGTGGGCAATTTCGGCGACGTCCTCGACTGTGGTGAATTCCTTGTCCACGGTGTCGCCTAGCATGACGTTCTCGATTACCTCCTTCTCAGATATTCCGAGGTCTTTCGCCTGTTCGGGAATCTGTTTCTCCACAAGCGGTGTTTTCACGAATCCGGGACAGATGACGTTGGCCCGCACACCGTGGGCAGCGCCTTCCTTGGCAATCACGCGGGCCAGACCAAGCAAACCATGTTTCGCCGTCACATAGGCTGACTTCAGCGCAGATGCCTCCTTCGAGTGCACCGACCCCATGAAGATAATCGACCCGCTGCCGGCTTTGTACATATGCGGCAAGCATGCCTTGGACGTCAGGAACGCACCATCCAGATGAATCGCCAGCAGTTTCTTCCAGTCGTCGAACGGAAACTCCTCAATCTTGTGAACGATCTGGATGCCGGCATTGGAGATCAGCACGTCAACACCACCCCAGTGCTTGACGACTTCGGCAACACCATCATTGACCTGGCGCTCGTCGGTGACATTCATCTCAACGCCGATGGCTTCACCTGGCCCTGTCCGGGTCAATTTTTCGGCCGTCGCCTGTGCTGCATCGAGGCGGAGATCGGCAATCGCCACCTTTGCGCCATCGGCGATAAACCGTTCGGCAATGGCAAGACCAATACCGCTTGCTGCACCTGTAATGATGCACACCTTGTTCTTGAGATTCATCATCGGTTTCCTTCTTCCAGAAAATTGTGAATGAGCTGCCCGGATTCGATGTCGCCGCCAAGGCCCAGGCTGACAGGACGCATTGATGAGCGGTATGGCAAATGCCTGGCAGTTACATACCTGTTCTTCATTTGGACAATCCTGTTGATATCCTGACCATCATTCGGCTGCGGTCAGATCGAAGACCTGCAATCCGGCATCACCACGTTTACGGTTCTTCCATAGCCGGTGATTGAGGCTTTTGGTTGTATCATCTATGCCGGCCACCCAATGCTGCTTCATGGAGATGCGGGAGAATTCATAATCTTTCGACTGGCCTTCAAACTCTTCTTTCCGGTGAATCAGATGCATCAGCGCAACGGGGCATTGCGGTCCGGCATCGAGCAGAAATTGCAGATCGGAATCGTCCTGCAGCTCTTTGGGCAGCTTGTCACGCAACCTGTTGGCTGCGGCACCGATTTCATACATTTGCCGGAACCTGTCGGTCGTCAGGCGGGTCCGGCTGGAATAGCGGATGTCCTTGTCGCGCTGTGCCACTTCCACAAGGTTGCCGGGCCTGGCTCCACGCGCGCTGAACAGGTCGACCTGGAAAATGCACAAGGGTCCCGTGCCGCAACTTTCCATGACATATTGAAGGGGCGTGTTGGACACCAGACCACCGTCCCAGTATTCGCGCCCGTCAATCTCGACGGCCGGAAAGCCGGGCGGCAGCGCACCGCTGGCCATAATGTGCTCCGGCCCGATACGCATGGTCTTGCTGTCGAAATAGGTGAAGTTTCCAGTCTCCACATCGACAGCACCAACACTCAGGCGGGGGCCCGTCGAGTTGAGGTAATCAAAATCCACCAGCGCTTCCAAAGTGGCTTTCAAGGGTGATGTGTCGTAATAGCTCTGCGCCTCGGCAGAGCCGTATGGCATGAAAGCAGGCGTCGGAAACCGGGGGTTGAAGAACCCGGGCACCCCCCACGTCATTACCGATGCAGCGGCCAGTTCAGTGAAGGCGTTCCGAAAACCCGGTGTATCCAGCCACGGAT
>CAYRLR010000524.1:0-2732 GCA_964424975.1 uncultured Anderseniella sp. | reverse complement strand
CTTGTCGGATGTCATCGGTGCTTGGTTTCCTGCAAAAAGTTGCGGCAGAACCTAGCGGTAAGCCGGTGCGCCTGCAAGATGTCACATTGGCCCGGATATGATAATGGCGCGGCTGCCTCCTTTTCGGGGAGGCTGCCGCGCCATCAGTTTTCAAAACCCTGTGTGCCGAAGCGGGGACTATCAGCCTACGCGATAGTCCTGAATGCGTGTTGTGCGCAGACCCGCAAGACCATGCCGGTCGATAGATCGCTGCCAGCTGAGGTATTCCTCGACCGTCAGTTTATAGCGCCCGCACGCTTCTTCGAGGCTGAGCAGACCACCGCGAACGGCGGCGACAACTTCTGCCTTGCGACGGATAACCCAGCGATGGGTTCCCGGCGGCGGCAGATCAGCAATCGTCAAAGGGCTGCCATCGGGACCGATGACATAATTGATACGAGAACGCAACTGACCGGAATTATTCACTGATTTCACCTGATACGCTGGTACTAACTAACTGATGGTCAATCTAGCGGGTTCATGTTTAAAAAGGTCTAACCAGATACGAACAATTGGCAAACAAACCGCCGCAACTGGCTCAAAACGAAACAGTCCGGGCAGAGGATCGCCGGTTTTCGGACATGAAGAAAATTGTTGCAGTGCACCACCGGCTACCCATATCTAGGGGTTTGGGACCCAAAGGTCTGCACTCAGGGGACTTGACCCGAAAGCCGTGAACCAACGCCGAGGCATGATGACGATCGACAATGCGATAATCGACCGGGTACGCGATTCCATCGGGCTTGATCCCGATGGTGGACGCACGCTCGTGGTCGCGGCCATGTCCGGCGGCGTGGATTCGACCGTGGTGGCCGGGTTGCTGAAGGCGGCCGGCTATGGCGTGGCCGGCATCACCCTGCAGCTTTACGATCATGGCGAGGCGGTGCGCCGCAGGGGCGCATGCTGTGCCGGCCAGGATATCCATGATGCCCGCAAGGCAGCCGCAGCACTTGATATCCCGCATTACGTGCTGGATTTCGAAAGCCGCTTCAAGGATGCCGTGATCGAGGAGTTTGCCGATGCCTATGTGCGCGGCGAAACGCCGATCCCGTGTGTCACCTGTAACCAGACAGTCAAATTCGCAGATCTGCTGACGCGCGCCCAGGCGCTGGGGGCAGCCTGCCTGGCGACCGGTCATTATATACGCTCTGATGCGCGCGGCGACGCAACCGGCAGCCGCGATCTCAGGACGCCGGAAGACATGGGCCGTGACCAGAGTTATTTCCTGTTCCAGACCACCCAGGCGCAGGCGGATTATCTGCGCTTTCCGCTCGGCTCGTTCACCAAGCAGGAAACCCGCGAGATGGCGCGCGCCATGGGACTGTCGATTGCCGACAAGCCGGACAGCCAGGACATCTGCTTTGTACCGGACGGCAATTACGTGTCGGTGATCGAGCGCTTGCGCCCGGAAGCGGCAGAGCCCGGCGATATCGTGCATGAAGACGGCCGTGTGCTTGGCCGCCATGACGGCATCATTCATTTCACCATCGGCCAGCGCCGCGGCATCGGCATTGCTGCTTCTGAACCCCTGTACGTGACCGGGCTTGAACCGGCGGCTGCACGGGTGATTGTCGGCCCGAAGGATGCGCTGGCGCGCAGGGTTATCCGGCTGCGTGATGTCAACTGGCTCGGGTCAGCCGGTGCGGATCAATCGCGCCTGCCGGAAACCGTGTTCGTCAAGATACGCTCCACCAGGCCGGCAGTTGCGGCCCGGTTTGTCACCGGTGGCGGTGACGAGGTTCGCGTGCAGCTGGATGAACCGGATTTCGGCATCTCGCCCGGCCAGGCCTGTGTGTTTTATGAAGCACAGGGGCAGGGGTCACGGGTGCTGGGCGGCGGCTATATTGCAGGCACACTCAAATAGCAGACCAGGATGGTTTCCGGGTGCCAGAATAACTTAATGGGTTCATTTGCAGCCGTGTTGCTCTAAAGTCACGCCACGGGGTCTCGCGAATGTCAAAGTTTGCGGGCCGGCGCAGGCGGGGCATGTGCTATAGTGACATTTGCCTGAATATATGACATTGCGGTGCCATGGTAGACGAACGTGATCATAAGGATCTGCACAGGAAGGATGTAGCCGCCGCATGGGCGGTGCATGCTTTTACCGCATCCGGCATTGTCCTGGGGTTCCTGGCGCTGGTCGCCATTCTCGAGGGCGACCGCATCGCGGCCTTCCTGTGGCTGGGACTGGCGCTGTTTGTCGACGGTATTGACGGCACCCTGGCGCGGCGCGCGCGGGTGCGCGAGGTTACCCCGCAGTTTGACGGCGCCACGCTGGACAATGTGATCGATTATTTCACCTATGTCGTGGTGCCCGCCATGATGGTGTACTGGTTTGACCTGGTGCCGGACGGTTTTGAAACCGCCACCGCGGCCGGCATCATGGCGGTGTCGCTGTACACGTTCGCCAATGCCGAGATAAAGACCTCCGACTATTATTTCGCCGGTTTTCCGGCGCTGTGGAACCTGGTCGTGCTGTATTTCCACATCATGCAGACCGACCACTGGGTCAATCTGACGGTGATCTGCATCTGCGGCGTGCTGACCTTTGTGCCATGGAAATATGTGCATCCCTTGCGGGTGCGCGACTGGCGGGCGGTGACCATCCCGATGACCATATTGTGGGGCGGCACCACCTTGCGCCTGCTGATCGTGTCCAAGGACAACCGGGCGCTGGACGCCTCACCGATCAT
>CAYRLR010000523.1:2192-2753 GCA_964424975.1 uncultured Anderseniella sp. | reverse complement strand
ATGCATTGTGCGTCGACGCCCGGATCACCTCGGCAAACGGCACGCCGAGCATGAGGAATTTCGACAGGGTGGTGACCTGGTCGAAGGCCGGCCCGTTGATACACAGAGCGTGTACGTCGGACGAGATGGTGTCCGGGTGAAAACCGTTGTCCAGCATGGCGCGCGCCACCTTGAAGGAAAACGAGCCCATGCCGTGGCCAATGTCGAAAAACACACCGCGCTGGCGCGCTGCCAGCACTTCCGGGCGCACCTTGCCCTGCGGTGTGACAGGCGAATTGGGAAACGGGCGGAAACAGTGTGTTAGCACATCGCCCGGCCGCAAGCGCTCAACCACCTCCGGATAGGACGGCGGCGGTTCGTCGATATGCACCATCAACGGCATATCGGCCGCTTCGGCCACCTGGACGGCGTGCTCGAACGGGACCATGCCGTGAATGCCCGACGCATGACGTCCCAGCCGCACCTTGATGCCGATGATGACGTCGCGGTTGGCGCGCGCCACCTCGACTGCGGTTACCGGATCCATCAGGGCAAGGTTTTCGCTCTCGCCCACCATGATAC
>CAYRLR010000523.1:0-2182 GCA_964424975.1 uncultured Anderseniella sp. | reverse complement strand
ATGCGGTTGGAAAACCCGAAGATACCCGCATGCGAGATGTGCAAATAGGCCAGGATGCGCACCTGCGACGGCTCGATGACGTGCTTGCGGAAGCCGGCAAAATTGCCCGGTCCGGCAGAGCCCGTGTCGATGGCGGTCGTAACCGCACTGTCGCGGCAGAACTGCTCGGCGTCGATGCCGAGCGAGGTGCCGCCCCAGTAGACATGGGTGTGCATGTCGATGAGGCCCGGCGTCACATATTTGCCCGAGACATCGCGCACCTGCGTGGCGTCACCTGCAGCAATGGACTTCGCCAGCAGCGCCACCTTGCCCGCGGCAAACGCCACGTCCATCGGTCCGTTTATGTTCTGCGCAGGGTCGACCACATGCCCGCCTTGCAGCACCAGATCATATTTCGCCATCAGATAACTCTCCTCGGGTCAGGACTCAGTCCACGATCATGTAAACCTTGCGCAAGGTGGACGTGATGTCCCAGCGCCCCGACCAGCCCTTCGGCAGGGTGAGCACGGAGCCTGGTTCAAGTTGCCGCTTGGTGCCGTCCGCATCGGTGATCACGCCGGTTCCCGAAACGATGCAGCAGACCTCGGTGTTGGGACGGTTTTCAATCGCCCAGCCGCCGGGCGTGCATTCCCATACGCCCACATCAATGCCGTTGCCGCTGGAAATTTCTCTGGCCGAGGTTTCCGGGTTGCCGCTGTCTGCGCCGGCGCGCACACCTGCGGGTTCAAGCTCGATGGTCTCAGCCGCTGCGACAGAGGGTATGATCGTCATGGATTCGTGGTCTCCGTGAGAGGGGCTTTGCTAACCCGTTGAAGCGCGCTGTCGGCCCGGCGCCGCGCGCGTCGCGCCCGCCTATCCAGCCACAACATTGTAAGCCCTGCAAGCGCCACGACGCTGCCGCCGGTCATGGTATAGGCATCCGGCAGGTCGGCAAACAGGAAGATGCCGTACAGCGTTGCCCACAGCATGGCGGAATATTCAAACGGCGCGACAAAGCTTGCCTCGCCGAGCCGGTATGCGGTGGCGAACAGCACCATGGCGCCAGCCGACAGCACACCGGTGGATGCCATCAGCGCAAAGTCTGTGAGTGTCGGCACCTGCCAGCTGCGGATGAGGAATGCAATGGAGGGATGCAGGCCTTCCGTATTGCCGAAGCCGGAGAACACAATGGCGAGAACGATGGCGAGCACCAGGTAGAAAGCATTGCCCCAGAATGCCAGGATGGCAGACGGGACCTGGCCGGTGAGAGACCGGGTGATCAGCTGGCTGCAGCCATAGCCGAATGCCGAATAAAGCGCCAGCAGGGCCGCAGGTTCAAACACCGTGCTGCCGGGGCGGATCATGACCAGCACGCCGGTGAAGCCTGCGGCAATCAGCAACCAGCGATAGGCCGGCACCATTTCACCCAGCACGGGGCCGGCGAGCGCGGCCACGAACAAGGGCATGGTGAAGTAGATGGCAACGCCGCTGGCCAGCGGCAATGTTGCCACCGCCATGGAAAACCCCAGATAGGCGCTCGCCATGACCAGCCCGCGCAGGCCAACCAGTTTCCACTGGGCACGAGGCACCTTGAGCGTTCCCTCCCGCCACAGCACGAAGATGGCGAGCAGCGGCAGGGCCGCACCGGCGCGCACCGCCAGCAGTTGATGCACGGGATAGCCGCCGGACAGGAATTTGACGATGGCATCGATGGAAGACGCCAGCGCGACCGCCGCGCACAATGCCATGACAGCCAGTCCGGGACTGTCCAGGCGCGGCGCGTTGGCGAGTGCAAGACGGCTGGACGAGCGCATGGAAGGATCGATCTTGTCAAACAGGGAGGGTTATTCGCAAACCGATGGTGCCTTCAACTGACCGGTCCGGCAAGCATTGAATTGATGCAGTGGCACACGAAAAAATATCCATTGGTACAGAATGGATATAATCGCCCTAGAACTTCAGCCTGAGATTCAGCACACCGTCCGATTTATCATCCACCGATCGTCCCCTGAAATTCTGGTTTCTGTCCCAGTCGACTCCGGTGTCTGCCTTGCCGCCCACCCAGAATCCGCCGGATTGCTGACCCCGGTTATTGTAAATCGGCACGGCGCTTTCTGGCACAGCGGACCGGCCAGGCGGCTTGTAGGCGTAGGCACTCAGGTCAGTGGCGAAAACATCCGTCTGTCGATCACCACTCTCCGCG
>CAYRLR010000522.1:0-2765 GCA_964424975.1 uncultured Anderseniella sp. | reverse complement strand
ACGATCGAGTTGCACACCATGATCGACAGGGCCACGGTTTCCACGATCACCATGTCGGTTGCTGACGACAGGCCACCGATAAACGCCAGCATGGCCAGCAAGGGCTGCCCGTCGGCCACCGGCAAGGCCAGCACGAATGTATCACCGTCGACGGCCTGCCCCTTGAACGTCAGCAGCCCGGCGACCGCGATCGGAATGACGAAGATATTGATCATCACCAGGTAGAGCGGAAACGTCCATGACGCCTTGCGAACATCATCCAGCGAGGTATTCTCAACGACCGCCAGATGGAACTGGCGCGGCAGTAGTATCACCGCGCAGACAGCGAGAAATGTCATGGTCGAAAACCGCGGCACATCTATCGGCGCGCTGAACAAGGCGACAATTTCAGGGCTTTGCGATGCCCGCGCAAACAATTCCGCCGGTCCCCCCATCATCGCAAAGGTGATGAATGTCCCGATCACGATGAAGGCGATCAGCTTGACAAGGCTTTCGGCTGCAACCGACAGGATCAGCCCGTTTTGATGTTCTGTCGCATCGGCATGGCGGGTGCCGAACAGGATGGCGAAAATAGCCATGGCAATGGCCACAAACATGGGAACATCGCCAAAACCGGTTTCCAGGATACCGGTATCAACACCCAGCGGCCCCAGTGCGCTGAGTGACAGCGAGACCGCCTTCAGCTGCAGGGATATGTAAGGCACAACGCCGATGACCGCGATGAACGCGGCAATCCCGCCGAGCAACTGGTTCTTGCCGTAGCGCGCCGACAGAAAGTCAGCGATCGAGGTTATGTTCTGGGCCTTGGACAGGCTGACAATGCGCCGGACCAGGGGCCAGCCCAGGCCAACCAGCAATATCGGTCCGAGATAGATCGGCAGGAAGTAATAGCCCGAGGTTGATGCCAGCCCGACGCTGCCATAAAACGTCCATGACGTGCAGTAGACCGCAAGCGACAGGGCATACACATAGGGCCGAGCCACACCGCGCCGCATGCCGGAGGCTGCACGATCACCATAGGCTGCGATGGCGAACAGGCCGCCCACATAGCCCAATGCAATGAGAATTACGCCCCAGGTGGAAAGCATTGCGGTGGTACAAAAGCCTTTCTGTTCACAATCACGACGAGTAAACCGTGATCAAGTCTAGACCAACACGGGTTCAAGTGAACCCATAAAGTTGCCCTAACACTTTAGGGTCCTGACCCTAGAAGTGATCAGGTTTATGGTTTTTACCCGGAGCAAACAAATACCATTCTGATCCCGGAGATGACGGGTTGCGGGCGATTGAAACCAGCACTGTAATAACAGTTTGTAACCCGGTTGGCTGGACTTGTTTTGCTATCCTTTTTAGTTCACAAGATTTGATGTAGTGGTTCCAAGTTTGCTGTCACCAAAGTGACAGGCTTCGAACCACATTGTGAGGGGAAATACTATGCTTAAAGAATTCAAAGAGTTTGCCTTCAAGGGCAATGTCCTTGACCTGGCCATCGGCGTGATCATTGCCGGGGCATTCGGTCTTATCGTGAAGTCCCTGGTGGACGACATCATCATGCCGATCGTCGGCGCCATCACCGGCGGCGTCGACTTTTCCAACATGTTTGCACCGCTCGCCAGCGATGTGACGGCAGCCACCCTGGATGCCGCGCGCGAACAGGGTGCGGTACTGGCTTACGGCAGCTTCATCACTGCGGTTGTCAACTTCCTGATTGTTGCCTTCATCCTGTTCATGGTCGTGCGCGCCGCCAACTCCATGAAGAAAAAGGAAGAGGCAGCTCCGTCCGCACCGCCGGCAGATGTTGTCCTGCTGACCGAAATCCGCGATCTTCTGAAACGCTGATTGCAAGGTCCGGTCACACTAGACGATACCGAGCCCCGGCCCGGGTGCAATCGCACTCCAGCCGGGGTTTTTGTTTGCCTGCGGCGGTGTGTTGAAATACAGATCACCGATCAGCAGCCCATTAAAGGACAAGGCGGCAATCACATGGCAGCGCTTACTCCCGACATGCTTGTTTCCAGCATCCGTCAAAGCCAGCAGGATGAACCAGACAGCGGCATTTTAAGTGCCGTGAACCACGGTTTTGGCCGCGAGGGACTGATCCCGCTATGGACCGGAGAAGGCCCGCTCAAAACGCCTGAATTCATCTGCGAGGCGGCTTCAAAAGCGCTGTTCGACGGAGAAACCTTCTACACTTGGCAGCGCGGACTGCCGCAGCTTCGCAGTGCGCTGGCTGCCTATCATGAAAAATTCTGGCCGGGACCTTTTTCCAGCGAACGGTTTTTCGTCACCGGCGGTGGCATGCAGGCCATACAGGTGGCCTTGCAACTGCTGCTCGACAAGGATGACGAGATTGTCATTCCATCGCCTACCTGGCCGAATTTTCCCGGACCGATGCGCATGATGGGTGCAAGGCCCGTGTTTGTGCCAATGCTCTACGATGACCAGAAATGGTCACTGGACCTTGATGCGATGCGCGACAGCATCAGTTCCAGGACGAAGATGATCTGCCTGATTTCCCCATCCAATCCGCTGGGCTGGGTGGCATCGCGCGACGACCTGATTGCCATTCGCGACATGGCCCGCGAGGCAGGAGCATGGATACTGGCAGACGAGGTCTACTCCCGGTTCTACTATGGCGAAACCGGATCCGGTGCAGCCCGCTCACCTTCCTTCCTGGACGTGTGCGATCAGGATGAGCGGATCATCTATATCAATACGTTCTCGAAAAACTGGGCGATGACCGGATGGCGCGTAGGGTGGCTGCA
>CAYRLR010000521.1:0-2778 GCA_964424975.1 uncultured Anderseniella sp. | reverse complement strand
TCTGACAGGATGATCGTGTCTGCGATCTCGATGTCAAAGCCCGACAGGCCGACATAGTGCCGCGACCGGCTGGCAATCAGCCTGATCGAGGTTACCGACAGATCGCGCAGGATCTGTGCGCCAAGCCCCACATCGCGCCAGCTTTCGGCGCGCGCGCGCGAAGAAACAGTGTCTTCATCACTGTCCGGCTGGCCAAGCTTTGAGGCCGGCACGCCGGCCACGCCTTCGCGCAGGTAAATCAGTATGCCGCAGCCTTCCTTGCGGAAAATCTCGTAGACCGCATTCAGCGTATCGCGATTGCCGAGCACGTCGTCGACAAGGTCCTGGCGGTGCAGGCGAACCGGTATGTTCTTGCCCGATGAGGTGTCGCCATAGACCAGCGCCAGATGCTGCACCGGATCAAACGAGGTGGAGTAGGCGATGCCGTTGGCCGGGCCTGCCGGGGTGTCCACCTGGAACTCGCTGTCGCGTTCCACCAGGCGCTCGCGCTGCTGGCGATAGGCGATCAGGTCGGCCACGGAGATGATCTTGAAACCGTGCTCGCGGGCAAAGTCGGTCACCTGCTGGCCACGCTTGACGGTGCCGTCATCATTAACCAGTTCGCAGATCACGCCGACCGATGGCTCACCGGCAAGCCGGGCAAGGTCGACGGCGGCTTCGGTGTGGCCGGAGCGCATCAGCACACCGCCGCGCTTGGCGATCAGCGGAAACACATGGCCGGGGCGCACAAAATCTTCGGCATGCACATTGGCGTTGGCAAGCGCATGCACCGTGGCGCTGCGTTCCTTGGCCGAGATACCGGTGGTCAGGCCCTGCTTGTAGTCGATCGACACCGTGAAGGCGGTGCCGAGCGGGGCGTCATTGTCCGACACCATCGGGTCCAGCTTGAGGCGCCGGGCATCTTCGCGCGTCATCGGCGCGCACACAATGCCGGAACCGTGGCGCACCATCATGGCCATCTGTTCGCTGGTGACCTTGGAGGCAGCCGCAATCAGGTCGCCCTCGTTTTCCCGGTCATCATCATCGACCACCACGACCATTTCACCGGCCTTGATGGCGGCAATCGCACTTGCAACGGAATCCAGCGAACTGGTCATGTCATCTTCTCCTTCAAGGTGGGGCGAAAAATCCACCGGCTTCACCTTGTTGCGGGTCAGGCGCTGGATTTTCACGGCCAGGTCGAGCGACGGCGTGTCGCCGGACAGCAACTGCGAGATGCGCCCGGCAGAAATATCCAGCGCGCGCGCAAACTCCGCCTTGGTCGTGTCTGCCTGCCTGAGCCATTCATCAAGTTTCATGGCAACAGGCTTTAGCAGAGCTAAAGGGTGGGCGAAAGGGGGGTAGGCCCATTCTTCTGTGATTATCCGATTCCAGGCACAAAAAAACGGAGCCTGTAGCGGCTCCGTTTCGTGATTTTGCAATCTTCTGGCTGTTTATCAGGCAGCCGAATGCAGCTGCTCGACATAGTCCCAGTTCACCAGGTTGTCGAACCAGGCTTCCAGGTATTTCGGGCGCGCATTGCGATAGTCGATATAATAGGAATGCTCCCAAACATCGCAGCCCAGGATCGGCGTTGCACCGTGCATCAGCGGGTTTTCGCCATTGGCGGTCTTCATGACGGCAAGCTTGCCATCCTTGACGGCCAGCCATGCCCAGCCGGAGCCGAACTGGGTCACACCGGCATTGATGAAGTCTTCGCGCATCTTGTCGTAACCGCCAAGATCGCTGTCCACGGCTGCCTGCAGCGCTGCGGGCAGGCTCTTGCCGCCGCCATTGGGCTTCATCCAGTTCCAGAAGTGCAGGTGGTTGTAGTGCTGGCCGACATTGTTGACAAGGCCAGCCTTGCCGTCCTTGAAGGCGGCCTTGCAGATCTCTTCCAGCGACTTGTCCGCAAGCGGAGAATCCTTCAGCAGGTTGTTGCCGTTGGTGACATAGGCCTGGTGATGCTTGTCGTGATGAAACTCCAGGGTTTCCTTGGACATGTACGGACCAAGTGCATCATAGGCGTAAGGGAGATCGGGAAGTTCGAGAGCCATTGGTTTTAAGCCTCCAGTTTCAAGGGTTGTGGGTTCTAGATCAGTATGGGGTTTGATTGAAGCAATCAGAACCCATGAAACTGATCGTTTCCAAAGTGCTAGAACGACATCGGGGCAATTGAACCCATATCGTTCTAGAAGAATGCCTGGATGCCGGTTTGTGCCCGGCCCAGGATGAGAGCGTGTACGTCGTGTGCACCTTCATATGTATTCACGGTTTCAAGGTTCAGCATATGTCGAATGACATGGTACTCGTCCGAAATGCCGTTACCACCGTGCATATCACGCGCCATGCGGGCTATGTCCAGTGCCTTGCCGCAATTATTGCGTTTCAGGATCGAAATAGCTGTAGGTGACACCCGGCCTGCCTCAAGGCCGCGGCCCAGGGCCAGGCAGCCATGCAGGCCAAGCGTGATTTCGGTCTGCATGTCGGCCAGTTTCTTCTGCACCAGCTGCGTGGCAGCCAGCGGACGGCCGAACTGCTTGCGGTCGAGCGTATATTGCCGTGCCCGGTGCCAGCAGTCTTCAGCAGCCCCGATCACGCCCCAGGCAATGCCGTAGCGCGCCTTGTTGAGACAGCCGAACGGACCCGACAGCCCGCGCGTATTGGGCATCAGTGCGTCTTCGGGCACTTCGACATCTTCCAGCACGATCTCGCCTGTGATCGACGCGCGCAGTGAAAACTTGCCTTCGATTGCCGGCGTTGAAAAACCCTTCGTGCCACGCTCGACGATAAAGCCGT
>CAYRLR010000520.1:0-2779 GCA_964424975.1 uncultured Anderseniella sp. | reverse complement strand
TGGAAGAAGTCACTCGGCTTCAAGGCATTCGCTGTCAATGGGAATGGTCGAGGTTGCGGTTGGCAATCGCTGGGGATGAACAAACGGCATGTTGTTGACAGCGCTTTGCGGCATTGCAAAACAAAGGGCAAAGGGTGTCATGTAATTGCTTTCGTGGATGGTGTTGTAGCAGGTGAAAAAACCGTTGCCGAGCGAGCCGGGCGGCATTGGATAGAGAGCAACCTGGTTACATCAAACCCTCGCGCAATCATCGAACTGCAACAGAAGTTGCTGGCGCATGACTGCGGCGTGGTGGAAGTCGACGGAAAGCTCGGCCGGCAAACCTACATGGCAACAGGCAGATGCATCGCCAGCCTGGACGAAGCTGCAGCAAACAAGGTTGTGGACAGCAGGACCCCAGCCCCCGTGGCATCAACGGCAACTCCGGCGCAGCAACTGTCCCGTACAGACATTGGAAAAAGTCAGATAGCGCGAGCTGAATTGTCTTCACAACGCAAGATTGCATTGGTTATTGGCAATAATTCCTACAGCCACGTGGTCAAACTGGATAATCCAATCAATGATGCCAGCCAAATCGCGGCAGTGTTGAAGACCCTGGGTTTTGAGACAACTCTGCTGACAAACGGTACCCGGCTGCAGATGGAGCAGAACCTGATTGCGTTTTCCAGGCAGGCCCGGCAGGCAACGACAGCACTGATCTTTTATGCCGGGCACGGAATGCAGCACCATGGAGTCAACTATCTGCTCCCTGTGGATGTCAGCCTCAATGACACATCAGACATCAGGCGATTGATCAAGGTGCAGGATGTTGTGAAGGATCTACAGAATTCAAAGGGTGCGAAGATTCTGGTTCTCGATGCCTGCCGTGACAATGAGGCCGTCAGGAAACTGGCCGAGCAGTCACAAAAAACTCGATCGGCTTCGGTTCCACGAGGTCTGGCATCGGAAAGAGCCGACGGTGTTATTATTGCTTATGCCACCCAGCCTGGACAGGTTGCAGTCGATGGAGCCAATAGCAAGCACAGTCCGTTCACCAGTGCATTGCTCAAACACATCGAGACACCGAAGCTGGATATTCGAGTCATGTTGACCCGGGTTCGAGCAGACGTTCGCGCCGCAACAGGTGGACAACAAACGCCGGAAACATCAGACAGCATGATCGGGGAATTTGCCTTTAACACGGACCCATGAAGGCATAGCGTTGTTCGATGACGGGAAATGTCCGTTGTGATGAGCATGAAAAAGTGTCCCCACCGGCACATGGGATCGCGGATGCTCATATGCGTCGCTCAAACAGGGTGCCGGCCATATGTCGGGTAACAACAACACAGTAGGGTAAGGACTTGATCGGTGATCAAAAAACCAGCAATACGGGTGAGTGTGGTCTACAGGCTGGCGGTGGCATTATGCCTTTGCTCCTCGCTCTCATACGCGCTCGGCATAGACCCGTCGGCAGCGTCCGAAACGGTTCAGCAGGCAGGCGACAGTCGCGCCATGGGGCCTGCGACATGGTCATACAGGCAGGATGGCCGGCAGGCTGGCGCAGACCTCGCCGCCAGTTCCGATTGCAGGAGTGATTGCAATGACGAGGTGGATTATCAGTCGTTCATCTCCATCGACTGCACACGCGGTGAGGGCAGGGCGACCCTGCTGTTCAGCGGGTTGGGCGAAGACAGCGACGCCGAAAGGCGCGTGAAGATGTGGATCGAGGTCGATGGGCAGCGCACGCACCTGAACGCTGAGGGTAACAATATGATGGATGGCGTTGGTCTCCGGATTGACTTGCCGCTGACCGACCCGTTGTTCCACGATCTGGCGTCCGGCGACCGGCTGCGATATGGCACTGAAGCCGGGCGCATCGAACGCGGCTCCCTGCATGGGTCCGGCAAGGCGATCCGCTTGATGCTGCAGGCCTGCCGGTAATTTTTCATGCTCCGCACAAATGCGAAACACCGCCGGGTGAACCGGCGGTGCGTTGCATGATTGAAGCTGGCAGGCTGGATCAGAAGCCGCTGCCCATGTGCCTGGCCCGGCACTCAAGGCAGTTTCTGCGGCAGCTTTACCGACTTGCTTCGGTTGAGACACCTCGCCAGTAGGCAGGCTGGAGTATCCTGCCATCTCATATAATGTTCAATGGACTCGGGGAACCTCTTGAGGGGGACGCGAAACAGTTCATTCCGGGCATCGTGGTCGCGTAGCAGATAGCCTGCTTGGTCATGTGGACGGTCATGGGGAGAAATAGCGTAGCGTTTACACATCACCACCAGTTCGAAATCAGGGTTCACGCCAATGGAACTCAGATAGCGATAAAAAGCCCCATTGAACCTGTCGATCGGCTTTGTATGTCTCATCTTGATCTCGTCAATGATGCCGATACGGTGCTTCTTGAGGATACCAGCCCAGGCGAGATCCAGCCCGTAGCCGGAAATGCTTTGAACGAAAGTCGGCAGGACGAGGGCCAGGGCGTCACTGGACAAATAGGGCGCCATTATCTCGACAAAGGATGTTTGACGGCACACAAATTTTTGACTCGCCCGAGTAACATGCCAGGATGAGTACGAGTCATCCGTCAATGCTGCCTGGGCAAGATCGAACTTCATTAGAGACGCATACAGGAACAATCGATCAATATCGCCAGGTTGAAACTCGACGTCACCATCAAGAAAAAGGAAACCGTGATAGGTTTTGCTGAGATCAAGGGTTGTCAGGAACTGGTTTGCCGAGTGAAACTTGGACAGGCCACCGGTCAGGACGTACTCGGCAAGGGTCAGTAAGGGAT
>CAYRLR010000519.1:0-2798 GCA_964424975.1 uncultured Anderseniella sp. | reverse complement strand
CTGACCGGAAGCACCCAGTCTCCGCCGATATTTGACGTTCTGGAGATACTGGGCCGTGAAGAAGCGCTGGGTCGGTTGCAGGACCTGCAATCGTGAGCATCTGTTACATCGTGCACAGCACCATGCTGTCGGTTGCATGCGCAATGCCAAACGATATAATTTGGTCAAGGTAACCAAATTGCGCATTGCAATCTGGCGCTGCAAATTGCAGATTGCAGCACAACACGCCAGTGTTAAGCGCGGAGAAAGTGACTTCGCGGGCAGTTCGTGAAGCAGACAACCTGAAGGTAAACTGTCACAAACTACCGCTAGAGAGCGATTTGTGTATCGAGACCACAATTCGGATGCTCAGGACACTTTACCAGCGATCAAAGTATTTTCAGACAGGTAATTTCACCTGACCGGGATCTGATCTGGCGGCTGATACCCCATTTGGGGGCCTTCGGCAGCCGTGACATCATCCGCTTGCGAGAGGAACTAACAAAAATGACGGATACAAACCGCACCGCCAAACTCATCCTGGATGGCAAGGAATATGAGCTTGCAGTCCACAAGGGCAGCATCGGACCTGACGTCATCGATGTGTCCAAGCTCTATGCCAGCACCGGCGCTTTCACCCTTGATCCGGGCTTCACATCGACCGCAAGCTGCGAATCCACCATCACCTATATCGATGGCGATGCAGGCGTGTTGCTGTATCGCGGCTATCCGATTGATGAATTGGCAGAGCATGGCGACTTCATCGAAACCTGCTACCTGCTGCTGTACGGCAATCTGCCCAATGCCTCCGAGCGCAAGGAGTTTGAAACCGCGATCACCTATCACACCATGATCCACGAACAAATGAACCGGTTCTTTGCCGGTTTCCGCCGGGACGCACATCCCATGGCGGTCATGGTCGGTGTGGTTGGTGCCATGTCGGCTTTCTATCACGACTCTACCGACATCACCGATCCCAACCAGCGTGAAATCGCCGCTCGCCGGATGATTGCCAAGATTCCGACAATCGCGGCTACCGCCTTCAAATATCATATTGGTCAGCCGTTCGTTTATCCGCGCAATGACCTGGATTTTGCGTCCAACTTCCTGCGCATGTGTTTTGCCGTGCCGTGTGAGGAATACAAGGTGAACCCGGTTCTGGCCCGCGCCATGGATCGCATCTTCATTCTGCATGCCGATCATGAGCAGAACGCGTCCACCTCCACGGTGCGCCTGGCCGGGTCATCCGGTGCCAATCCGTTTGCCTGTATTGCTGCCGGCATTGCCTGCCTGTGGGGGCCGGCTCATGGCGGTGCCAATGAAGCAGCCCTGCAGATGTTGAGCGAGATCGGAACCGTTGACCGGATTCCGGAATTCATCGAACGCGCCAAGGACAAAAACGATCCGTTCCGCCTGATGGGGTTTGGACACCGGGTCTACAAGAACTACGACCCACGCGCCAAGATCATGCAGAAAACCGCTCACGAGGTGCTCGACGAACTTGGCATCACCGATGACCCGCTGCTTGATGTTGCCCGTGAACTTGAAAAGATCGCGCTCGAAGATCCCTATTTCATCGACAAGAAACTGTATCCGAACATCGACTTCTATTCCGGCATTACGCTGCGCGCGCTCGGCTTCCCGACGTCGATGTTCACCGTGCTGTTCTCCGTCGCCCGCACGGTCGGCTGGATTGCCCAGTGGAAGGAAATGATCGAGGATCCGACCCAGCGCATCGGCCGTCCGCGCCAGCTCTACACCGGCCCGGCCGAACGCAGCTATGTGCCTGTGACGGAACGCAAGGACTAGAACGATATCCATCCATATGGGTGGATAGAGCTTCCCTAACACTCTGTAATGAAAAACTTTTATCCGGTCAGATGACTCCATCTGACCGGGTGATGCCCTGATACCAGCAACACGACAGCGCTGATCAGCTGCCGCTGGCCAGCATGGCGCCGATATCGGCCTGGGCGACCTTCACGCCATCGACTTTCGCTTCACACGAAAATTTATAGACGGGACCGCGCTTCTGAGTCTGCTGCACGTGGAAATGCACCACGTCGCCTGGCCCGACGGGTTTGCGGAACTTGGCGTTGTCGATGGTCATGAAGAAGACCAGCTGGCCGGCAGCCTCGACGCCCATGTGATCAAGCGCCAGTGCACCGGCGGTTTGCGCCATGGCCTCGATCAGCAGCACCCCGGGCATCACCGGGCGGGCCGGAAAGTGCCCCTGGAAAAACGGCTCGTTGATGGTGACGTTCTTGATTCCGACACAGCACTGGTCGGCGTCCATATCGATGATCCTGTCGACCAGCAGAAACGGATAGCGGTGCGGCAGAAGCTGCATGATGCGCGCAATATCTGCGCTCCTGAGTGTCTTTGTGTCTGGCATGGTTTACCCCGGAAGATTGAAAACAACAAAGGCGGCACCCGAGGGAGCCGCCTTTTATTCCTAAATACAATAGCTTGCAGGTACAAGCTGAATCAGTTTCGCAAACCGCCCTAGAACCGTGTGCCAACCGAGAAGCGGACCAGTTCGGTTTCGTCGAAGCTTTCTTTCAGGATCGGATATGCCACGTCAAGACGCAGCGGTCCGAACGGCGATTGCCAGATCACCCCGGCACCAACTGCGGCGCGGAAGGCAATGCCATTGCCGACAACTTCACAATTACCCTCGCCGGCTGGCGTGTCTTCCGCGTCATAGCATCCCGGATCCCCCGATTTCTCAGGCGCACCAAATGCCGTACCGAAGTCGGTGAATACCGAGCCTTCAAGACCAAACGCTTCCGGCAGGCCGAGCGGGAAAGTGACTTCCA
>CAYRLR010000518.1:1731-2817 GCA_964424975.1 uncultured Anderseniella sp. | reverse complement strand
CAGGTGCCATCTCGGCAACCGGTGAGTGACCAGATTGGGCCGAACCCGTTTGCTCCCGTGCAAACGCGAACTGACCCTGCGACTGTTCCGTACCCTTGAGCGAGGCGGGTCGCTTCACTTCATATGGTTGCAAATGCCGGCCTGGTTCGATGCCGGAACACGTCACGCAGCTGGAAACAGCCGCGCACGGCGTCGGATCATATGGCGACACAGTCTGCGAAAAATTGCACGATACCGTCTGCATCGACTTCCTGCACCAGGCCATGGATATCTGTTTCAAAGCCCGGACATTCGCGCGCGAACGCGCGATTGAATTTCAGATACCTGACAATTTCTGTGTTGAAGACTTCACCGGGAATCAACAGCGGAATGCCAGGCGGGTACGGCGTGACCAGGCTTGTGGCGATACGGCCCTCAAGCTCGTCGATCGGCACACGCTGTGTGGCACGATGCGCGATCTTCGCATATGCATCGCTCGGTTTCATGGCCGGCATATGGTCGCTGAGATACATTTCGGTGGACAGAATTGCCACGTCATATTTTGCATACAGCGAGTGCACATGCTGGCACAGGTCGCGCAAGCCCATCTGCTCATAGCGCGGATGCCTGGCGCTGAACTCCGGCATGACACGCCACAACGGCTGGTTTTTGGCGTAGTCGTCCTTGAATTGTTGCAGGGCGGCAACCAGTGTGTTCCATCGGCCCTTGGTAATGCCGATCGTGAACAGGATGAAGAAGCTGTAGAGGCCGGTCTTTTCCACGACAATGCCGTTATCGGTCAGGTACTTGGTCACGATCGAGGCGGGAATTCCGGTATCCTCAAAGCGGCCATCCAGGTTCAGGCCCGGCGTTATGATCGTGGCCTTGATCGGATCAAGCATGTTGAAGCCCGGCGCCATATCGCCAAAGCCATGCCACGAGTCTTCACCGTCTGCAGCCTGAACACCGTCGGCATCGGTCTTCTTCAATACCCAGTCATCAGAGTTGCCGATGTCCTCATCCACCAGCACCTCCGGACCCCAGACCTGGAACCACCATTCACCTTCGCCGAGTTCATCGTCAACTTTGCGCATCGCGCGGCGGAAA
>CAYRLR010000518.1:0-1721 GCA_964424975.1 uncultured Anderseniella sp. | reverse complement strand
GCTTTCCTCGACCAGTGCCCTGCCACCTGGAGGTTCCATCATGGCGGCGGCAACATCGCAACTGGCAATTATGCTGTATTGCGGACTTGTGCTGATGTGCATCAGGTAGGCTTCGTTGAACAGGTGGCGATCCAGCCTGGTATCTTGCGAATCCTGCACCAGCACCTGGCTGGCCTGGCTGATACCGGCCAACAGCTTGTGAATGGACTGGGTGGCGTAGGTCACCGAGTGCATCGGGCGCGCGCGTTTGCGGCCCATCGAGTGGAAGTTGCCATAGAAGGAGTGAAACCCGGCATGCGGCAGCCATGCTTCGTCAAAATGCAGGTTGTCGATATAGCCATCAAGCATGGATTTGATGGTCTCGGTATTATACAGCACACCGTCATAGGTGGATTGCGTCAGGGTCATGATCCGCGGCTTGACCGTGTCGGCATCAATGTGGGCCAGCAATGGATTGGCGCGGATTTTTTCCCTGATCGCCTCGATCTCGAACTCGCTTTTCTGGATCGGGCCGATGATGCCGTAGTGATTGCGCGTGGGCTTGAGGAAAACCGGTATCGCACCTGTCATGATGATGGCGTGCAGAATGGACTTGTGGCAATTGCGGTCCACCACGACCACATCGCCCGGCGCCACAGTGTGATGCCAGACCATCTTGTTGCTGGTGCTGGTGCCGTTGGTGACGAAAAAGCAATGGTCAGCATTGAAAATACGCGCGGCATTGCGCTCAGACGCGCCGATGGCGCCGTTGTGATCCAGCAGTTGCCCCAGCTCTTCTACCGAGTTGCACACATCGGCACGCAGCATGTTTTCGCCGTAGAACTGGTGGTACATCTGGCCGATTGGTGACTTCAGAAAAGCCACGCCGCCGGAGTGTCCCGGACAGTGCCACGAATATGAACTGTCCTCTGCATAATCGAGCAAGGCCTTGAAAAACGGTGGCTGGATGTTTTTCAGATAGCTTTTTGCTTCACGCAGGATATGACGCGCGACAAATTCGGGCGTATCTTCGAACATGTGGATGAAGCCATGCAGTTCGCGCAGGATGTCGTTGGGCAAATGGCGGCTGGTCTTGGTCTCGCCGTACAGGTAGATCGGCACATCAGTATTTTTCCAGCGCACTTCCTCTATGAACTTGCGCAGGTTCAACACCGCGGGATCAAGGTCCGGCCCTGGGCTGAATTCCTCATCGTCGATGGACAACACAAACGCACTCGCACGCGACTGCTGTTGGGCAAATTGCGACAGGTCGCCATAACTGGTCAGCCCGACGACTTCAAATCCCTCGTCTTCTATGGCCTTCGCCATCGCGCGGATGCCCAGGCCTGACGAATTGTCGGATCGAAAATCCTCGTCGATGATAAAGATGGGAAAGCGAAACTTCACTAAACTCTCCTGCGGTGAAATCAGTGGATTGGGAGGACTGCGTATCTAATACCAAGAGGACTAACTATTGGCCCGTTTGATGGCGTCAATAGTGAGTTGCGTTGGTATTAGCAAGCACTTCGCATCCAGGAGACGGAACGCAATCCTGAGCGGCTATCCCGCCAGTTTTTTTGCCATGTCCAACCTTGCCTTGGTCAGATTCCGAAGGCGTCGCAGTTTGCCCTGTTTCACTTCAGCATGCAAAATTTTCGAGCCAGGCAAGAAGGCTGCGATGGTCGACTTTGGGCCGGAAGGCTCAATACGGATTGATGGTTCCACGTTCGCTCGCGGCAGTG
>CAYRLR010000517.1:0-2817 GCA_964424975.1 uncultured Anderseniella sp. | reverse complement strand
CATTGCCCGCTGGATGTTATACTGATTGAGCCGGACGGTTCGCTGGAGTGGGCTGCGTCTGCCAGCAGGGCCGCGATCTTGGCGGAATTTGCTGTCTTGTCAGTGCTCCATCCGGCGCGTTCGCGAATATTTGCAAATCTCAGTTCACCGTCAAATGCCTGCTCTTCGGCGAGTTCGGAAAACAACGGTGCTTCCTGCGTGCAGGCCACCAGTACCTTGGCATTTTCTGACAGGGCTTCGGCAAATTTGCCGACTTCTGCACGGCACAGATTGCTGAATACATCGGGCTCGTCCCGGCCGTCGGCTGCCTTGCATATTTTCTTGCCGTCAAGCGTCATGGTGCGCTCGCAATTGCAGATCAGGGTTTCGTAGCCGTTCAGTTTCATGTGCAGGCCTTAGATTGGACGGAATAAACAAACTGCCACGCGAGCACGCCGGTTTCGCAATGTGGTATCATGTGATGTAGCCTATCTGTGTTGTGCTATGCAGTACAAAAATCCGCTATGTGGGAGACGGCATTGTCTGATGGCAACAGTATACACCTGTCGCTTGTGTTTGAACGCAAGGCGTCGTCGCATCCCTGGCTGGACTGGGAATGGACGGTCTGCGGCATGATGCCGGTGCCCGACAGCGATATCAACCGCCCGCCACGCCTGCTGGAAAGTAGCGATACGATGGCGCGCTGGCTGGGTGAACCATCACGGCTTGACCTGCACAGAACCGATCTTGATGCCTATGTCTACAATCTGACCTCGCCACAACCTTCGGTGTATTCGGTGGCCCATGAACGGGATGACCCGGTAGCCGACGGCTTGATCTGGAAGACCCACCTGGTCACCATGAGTTCCTACGAAGCTGAAGAGTACATGTCCGGTGATGATGCGTTGATCGGCAAGCTGGTAATGCCTGAGGATGTGCGCGAGTGGCTGGAAGCGTTCGTGGCGTTGCACTACAAGGACTCCACGTTCAAGAAGCGTCGCCGGGACAAGCTCGATACCGAGGAGTACAAATTCGGCCAGGAAACCCTGGTGGAGCTTCGCCGCCGCATGCTGGCGTCCGGCAAACCTGAAGGAGAATTGCATTGAATTCGCGTGAAGACGGTTTTCTGTCGCGCTGGGCAAAACGCAAGGCCGATGTACGCGAATCCGAGGAGCGTGAGGCCGCACTGGAACCGCTTCCCGGCGAGGACGGCAACCTTGCGCCGGCTCCCGATGGCCAACCGGTTGTCGTCGACGAAGATGCCCGTGATGTGCCGCCCGATGATGAGACGCGCCAGCGCTGGGTCGAGGAACTGGAAGCCATCGACATCGAAACGCTTACCTATGACAACGATTTCACCATCTTCATGAAGTCGTGGGTGCCGGGTCCGCTGCGCCAGCGCGCATTGCGCAAGCTGTGGACAACCAACCCGGCGCTGGCTGTCCTCGACGGCCTCAATGATTATGACCTGGATTATACCGATGCAGCCATGCAGGCCGGCACGGTCGTGTCCAGCTATGTGCCCGGCAGGGGGTATGCCACGCTGGAGGAAGTTGCCGAAAAACTCGCCAAGGCGGCTGGGCCTGATGAAGAGGACGATGAACAAGGCGCCGGCGAAGATGATCTGCCGGAATTCGAAGGCGAGCAGCAGCCGTCATTGGATGATGACGCGACGCACGATGGCGACCAGGCTGACGAAGCCGGGATGGCAGATGCGGACCCATCCGTCCAAAAAGGTGATGAAACGGCCATTGCGGAGCCGCAAACTGACGTTAAGTTGAAATCGTGACGCTCAGTCAATACAGTGGTCAAACACGGTGGGGACTTGGCTTGGCCTGGCGGTCTGGTCAATGTCGCCGGGAAAACAGGGCGTGATTGCCTGTTGAGTCTCGCTTGCTGGTGTATTATCGGCTAGCGTCTTGTTACAGAGCGCGCATGCAGGGTCTCTAACGTGCGTTGGCGCTGTCGGAATGGAGGGGTAAGCAGGCATGAAAGCACTATTGATATTTTTGGCTATATTGCTGATCGCGGCGGGCGTGGCGGTTGGCCTTATGAACATATTTTCGCCGGGAACCGTAATCGTCGGTTTGAACCTGGATGTGGCTGCCACCTTGTTTACAGGTGGTTGCGTGTTGCTGGGACTTGGCGTTGTCGCCGGCAACCTGTCGGACATGGCCCGGCACGAAGCAGATGCTGGCGTTGATGACGGTTACGCACCAGTCCAGTCCACTGCCCCTGATCTGCCAGACTTCATGGCACCGGTATCGGTTTCTGCAGGCAGCGCTGCTGCCGGCGTTGCCACCGGTGCGCGAGCATTTGAACACACTGAGGATCAACACAGGACAGAAGAAGCAACGCAGGCTGCCCCGGAAGCCGCAGGTGACATTTGGGACAATAACAAGATCACCCCGGAACCGGCAGAGGAAGATGCCGCCGGTTCCATATTCGGTTCTGTAGCCCGGCCGGCAATCGCGACCACAGACAAGGCGATTGACACGGTAAAAGAGACTGCTGTGGACGCATCGGACAAGGCACGTGATGATGTTTCGTCGTTTTTTGCCAAGCCCGGCGAGGCAGGCACTGATCGCGAAGCAGACACTGCGCCTGCAACTGCCCCTGCATTCGCAGCGGCTGCAAAACCGGATGTCGCAGTTGGAGATGACACCCAGACTGAAACCAGCCCGGCATTTTCAGATATAAAAGGCGATGCTGATGCAGGCAGTTCCAGCATCTTTTCCGGCACGTCTGCCGGCAAAGCTGCGGGTGTTGCCAAGGATGCCGCCGAAACGCACCTGCCGGAGGCCAAGGCCGGGGTGGAAGAAGCTGCCGAAACAATTG
>CAYRLR010000516.1:0-2819 GCA_964424975.1 uncultured Anderseniella sp. | reverse complement strand
GTGATGCAGCAGGCGATCAATGACCGCCGAATGGCTCGGGCCCATGTGGACCTGCGTGAAGGTGGCATAATGGTGGCAGCGCAAGCCTTCAGCCAGACATCAACACCCGATGTACTCATCCTGGAAACAGAAGGTCATCGCGATGAGATCCTGTCGGAATTAAGTCAACTGGCGCAGGTTTGTGAACCTTCCACAAAGGTGATCCTGATCGGCCACGTGAACGATGTAATCCTGTATCGCGAGTTGCTCCGCCAGGGCCTTAGCGAATACCTGGTTGCACCTGTTCATCAGCTTCAGGTCATTGATTCAGTCAGCTCACTGTTCAACGACCCCGGCGCTGAGCCAATCGGCCGCATTCTGGCTTTCATCGGGGCAAAGGGCGGAGTGGGTTCCAGTACAATTGCTCACAATGTTGCGTCACTCGCATCCGGCGAATACCGGATCGATACGATTGTCACAGATCTCGACATGGCGTTTGGAACCGCAGGGCTGAACTTCAATCAGGACCCTGCTCATGGCATGGCAGAAGCCATTGCCTCTTCTGATCGCATTGACCAGACAATGCTGGAGCGGCTGTTGACCAAATGCGGTGACCGGTTGAATCTTCTATCGTCGCCGGCGCAGGTCGAACAATCGCTTGGCATCGATGCTGATAATCTGGAGCCGATCATCGATGCGATCCGTTCAAGCGCTCCGCTGGTTATTCTTGATATCCCCAACCTGTGGACTGAATGGTCGAAACAACTCCTTACCAGTGCAGATGATGTAATTATCACATCCACGCCTGATCTGGCTTCCCTGCGCAACACCAAGAATATTTTTGATTTCCTGACGGCTGCGCGCCCCAATGACAAAGCCCCGATGGTCATTCTAAATCAGGTGGGTGTTCATAAGCGTCCGGAAATACCGGTAGGCGAGTTTGCCAAAGCCATAGGAGTTGAACCAACTGTGGTCATACCGTTTGACGCGCATGTCTTCGGAACAGCTGCCAGCAATGGTGAGATGATCGCCGACGTGGGTCCAAAATCCAGCGCCGCGGCCCAGATCGCAATGCTTGGTCAGTTGCTGATTGGGAAAAACCCCGAACGCAACTCCGAGAGTAAAGGCGGTTCTGCGCTTGCCAGAATACTCCCAATGCTGAGGAAGAAGTAATGTTTGGTAGACGCGGAGAAGGTCCAACGCCTCAGTCAACACGGCAACCTGCTACGCCGCCGAGCGCGCCGCCGCCGGCTACACCAGCCGATGCGAAGCCACAGAATATTCCGGGACTGGACCTAGGGGGGGCAGGCACCGCACAAGCAAGCGAGGTCGTCACCGACGTAGTGGCGCAAGGTGTCATACCTGCGAAGGCCGCACCGCCGAAACCGGCGCGCCCAAGCCGTACAGGGCGTTCGGCCAACTATTACGAAGTCAAGACGATCATCTTCAATGCACTTATTGATGCGATTGACCTGACCCAGCTTGGGCAACTTGACCGCGACGCGGCGCGTGATGAAATTCGCGATATCGTCACTGAGATCATTTCTCTCAAGGACGTCGCAATGTCGATCGCAGAGCAGGAAGAACTGCTCGAAGACATCTGCAATGACGTTCTGGGGTACGGACCTCTGGAACCGCTTCTCGCGCGCGATGACATCGCCGACATCATGGTCAATGGAGCAAATAACTGCTTTATCGAAGTCGACGGCAAGGTGCTGGATGCCGGAATTAAATTCCGTGACAATGCTCAATTGTTGAATATCTGTCAGCGCATCGTCAGCCAGGTCGGCCGCCGCGTAGACGAAGCCAGCCCGATTTGCGACGCCCGTTTGATGGATGGCTCTCGTGTCAACGTGATTGCACCACCGCTTTCAATCGACGGCGCGGCCCTCACCATTCGTAAGTTCAAGAAGGACCGTCTGCGTCTGGATGACTTGGTGAAATTTGGCTCCATCACCCCGGATGGAGCGGAAATACTGCAGATCATTGGCAGGGTTCGCTGCAATGTGCTGGTATCGGGCGGTACAGGCTCAGGTAAAACGACACTTTTGAATTGCCTGACCGGTTATGTCGACCATGAAGAACGTATCATCACGTGCGAAGATGCTGCAGAGCTTCAGCTTCAGCAACCGCATGTTGTGCGCCTAGAAACACGCCCACCGAACCTGGAAGGTGAGGGTGAGATCAGTATGCGTGACCTGGTCAAGAACTGTCTGCGTATGCGACCTGAACGGATCATTGTTGGTGAGGTGCGCGGACCCGAGGCTTTTGACCTTCTGCAGGCCATGAATACCGGCCACGATGGGTCAATGGGCACACTCCACGCCAACTCCCCGCGCGAGGCCCTGTCGCGTCTGGAATCGATGATCACCATGGGGGGCTTCTCGCTTCCGTCGAAGACCATCAAGGAAATGATTACCGGGTCCATTGACGTGATCGTCCAGGCTGCCCGGCTGCGCGACGGTTCGCGCCGCATTACCCATGTAACAGAAGTTGTCGGCATGGAAGGTGACGTGATCATTACCCAGGATCTGTTCGTCTACGAGATTGTCGGCGAAGACGCCAATGGCAAGATCGTGGGCAGACATCGCTCAACAGGCATTGCGCGACCGAACTTCTGGGACCGTGCGCGCTATTACGGCGAGGAGGCGCGGCTGGCAACGGCGCTGGAAAATGCCGAGGTTGCTGATGAAGAATACGCCGACTGATCAACGTGACACCAAGAGGCAGTACTGAAAATGGAATTTAGCCCGGAAATGACGAAAATCGCATTTGTGGTTTTCGCTGCCCTGAGTGTAGGCGGCCTCGCAATAGGCTTGCTGTTTCCGTATTTTTCGGGT
>CAYRLR010000515.1:0-2835 GCA_964424975.1 uncultured Anderseniella sp. | reverse complement strand
CCAGACAATCCGTTTGAAACATAAATACCTTGATTTGGAAAACTAGGCACTCCAATTATGTAGGTTGGAAAGGCATCGTAGATAATATTGGATGAAGCTTGCCATATTTTCCATTGAAAAGCTTCACCCACTTGAAACCCATTATCGACTCCTGCTTCAGCACCCCAGCCATTTATTGCTCCAATAGTACCTAACCATTCGTGATATCCACCACAAGTAGCCACGCCTGCCGAATCGTAAAATAAACCAATATAATCACATCAACACCACCATCATATTATGTAGAACTGTATCTGCGATCCGCCGTGTCGTCTGGGAAAACCATGCCACCTGGCTGTAACTTGCATACCACGCCGGCAAGCCAATCAACCCGAACATCAAGATACCGATCAGCGGCCTCCAGCCGAGGAATGTCAGTCCCCAAAAAGCCAGCACGCCGCCCCAGTAGACGGAAAATACAGTGCGATGCGATATGAATATTCCATGTTTAAGGGTGATCACGTAGTGGGCGATCGACATCGCGAACCCCATAGCCACGAATACGCAGAGACCAGGCCAGGACGCCCGTGGCGCTCGCCGTATGATGGCTATCGTGACGAACACGGCAGCGCCCGCGACCAGGAATTCGAAAAACGGGAAGAAGTCCGAAACATGCTTTTCAAACAGCCTGGCGTTCCTGACCAAATTCTCGAAAAGCTGCTCGAAACTGCTGGCCGGATGCGGCTGCCTCCAGGCCGCAAGCTCGATTGTCTTGCCGAACCGCAACCACACCAGGAGATTTGCAACGCCGTAGCCCACGACAAAACTCAGCCCCCACCACAACACGAACTGCGACCACCAGATCACTCCCGACCGCCAGGTGTCGAAGCGTTTATGCAGATAGAACATCGGCAGAAAATAGATTGCCAGCGAATTGACCCCGAAAGACAGGATTGAAAACACCAGCAGGAAAACCGGATACGGGATCCGGTCCACAACGAGAGCTGACAATACCAGCAGCAGGCTGAGCAGGGCCATCATCCCGGGCCAGTTCATCAGCGCATACAGCCCGGGAGCCGCGAGCAAGGTGCCCAGCAACAAGACCCGGGACAAGCGATCTTCAGAATACCGGCAGACCACGAACCACAAAAAGTACGCCATCAGGACAAAATTGGCGGCCCACCAGAATTTGGGATCAACGCGCTTCAGACCTGCAAAGAAGACATAGTCGAGCCAACGGCCCTCCTGCAAAAACTTGCCACCAAAGCTGTACAGATAGCTGATGTCATCGTGGCGCCAGAAGCCGTAATTCATGGCCTCGTAGATGATCGCCCCATACAGTACGCACAGCAGCAAAATAGCCAGAAGCGCACATTGATTGCGTTGCCTGGCCGTCTCGGTCGTGCCTGAGAGAATGCCGGCCAGCTGTCGAAGTGGCGCCCCTGTCAGCTTCACAAGGTCTCTCCGCCAACAGCAAAAACTGCAATCAGGCCAGTGCTCACATAGCTGACAACACCACTCAAGCGAAACAAGATCGGATCACCTTTCACTTCGCCACCACCGGTGATCACCAGGCATCACACTGCCCCACTACCAGCCATAGTCAAGTACCGTATATTCCGGCATGCCATCAGCGTCCAGCCTGCAACAGGACTGCGGCTGACCCGGATGTTATCGCTGCCGCCAGCCTTGCGTCCTGCCCAGCACATAGCGTGACACCACCGCGTGCACCAGGCGCGCGACAACGTTGGTATAGAAGATCATCATGCCCATGGCGGCCGCAGGCGCTATGTCGCCGGCATCGTCCATGTTGAGCACCGCCACCGAAGCCAGCGTTGTCTTGGAGGAATACAGGAACACCACAGCCGATACCGTCGTCATGGCATTCACGAACAGGTAGATCATGATGTCGAGGATGGCTGGCAGGCAGACCGGCACGGTGACCCGGCTGAACAACCGGTAGAACGGTTGCTTGAGCGAGGCGGCTACCGGTTCAAACTCGCCATCGATCTGTTTCAGCGCGGTGACCGCCGTCAGGTGCGACACGGTGTAGAAATGGGTCACCGTGCAGATCACCAGGATAGCCATGGTGCCATAGATGAAGTTGAACGGATTGTCCGGGTTGTTGAAGAAGAAAATGTAGGCCAGGCCCAGCACCATGCCGGGAATGGCCATCGGCAGCATGGCCAGGAACTGGAAAGCCGCCCTGCCCTTGTTGAAGCCCTTGGTCTTTTCCACCATGTAGGCGCCGGTGAAGATGATAACCGTGCCGATGACAGCCGTCATCAGACCCAGCATGATGGAATTGCGATACGCATCCCAGCCGCCGCCGTCCATGCGGTCGAAGTCGTAATTCGCCAGGCCCAGCGACAGGTCATAAGGCCAGAACTTGACCAGCGCGGCGTACTGGCAAATACCCAGGATGGAAATGATGAACACCGCCACAAAGGCACAATAGGCGAGGCAGCCCATGTCGAAACGCCTTGACGGTTTCGGCTGATAGACCACCGAGCGCGCCGTCAACAGCGCCACCTGCTTGCGCTGCACCATCCGGTCGACAACATAGGCAACCAGCGCTGGGATCAGCAGCACGACGGACACCACCGCCCCCATCTGGAAATTCTGCTGGCCGATCACCTGCTTGTAGATGTCCACCGCCAGCATGTTGTACTGCCCGCCGATCACCTTGGGCAGGCCGAAGTCGGTAATCACCAGGTTGAACACCACAAAAGCTGCCGAGATCAGGCCATAGCGCGCGCCGGGAATGGTCACGGTCCAGAAGGTGCGCCACTGGCTGGCGCGCAGCGACACGGCCGCCTCATACAGCCGCGCGTCCGAAATCGACAGTGCAATAAG
>CAYRLR010000514.1:0-2837 GCA_964424975.1 uncultured Anderseniella sp. | reverse complement strand
GTCTGTGGCGCCAGCGTCAGGTCATGGTTGAATGCCAGAATTGCAGGTAATTTTGGTTCCCTGGCGATGTCCGGCCACTGCTGCTGGCTGATTGCCGCCAGCAGTTTTTCCGACTCTGTCCGGTTGCCATAGAAATCATGAAAATTCTCGCCGTGATTGATCGCGGCATAGTCGCAGCCGCAAAGCAGGGCAACGTGCGTCGATATCAGTTCGCGAAGCCAGGGCTCGAACGGGCAGTCGGCATTGTGAAGCAGGGCCTTGTACAGCTTGTCTGCCGGTTCGATGGCTGCCGGCGACAACGACATGGCCTTGTAAAGATTGTCGACGCGTCCGTCCGGCCCCGCGACCGAGCGATAGGCCTGCGCAAGCTCTGCTTCAGCCTCGGTTTCCGGCACGAACTCCAGCCAGCAGACTTGATCGTCTCTCAATTTTTGACCCCGATTTGCAATCCGACCGCCTAGACGCCAATATCCCAGCGCATGTCAAACGCTTGCCTGTCTGTCTGGAACTCGCTGAGAATACCGGCAATCTCCGGACGGTCGAGAAAAACGAAGCGCCCGTCCTTCCAGTACTCTTCACCATCAAAGCTGATCGTTGCATCCAGCAACATGATGGAAATGTCGCCGGGATCACTGCCGCAGGCGTGGAAATGGGTAAACCGCGGCGAGCCGTAAACCATGTCCCCCCATCGTTCCACATTGTCTTCAGGCCGCTCCTTGTAGAAGGTGCGCGGATTGATGCCGGTATGCCATGAATTGACGGCCATGGGATCGCCGCCAACAAGACGTCCGATCCTTTCGAAATGATCACGTGTTCTGCCGACTTCAGCAGCATTACCTTCAAACCGGGTAATACGACCGCGCTCAATATGGGCAGTGACGGTTGTGTCCAGTTTCAGAACCGGGTCGGGATATTTGCGTGTCGACGATGTAGTGAGCCAGTGGCTCATTGCAATGCGACCCGACATGCCGGTGCAAGTCAGTGGCGCAAAGATCATCACCGGGAACAGATCCACGCTGAACGGCGTCATCCTGGTGTCGGTGACAGCAGCATCAGAAACCGGGCCCAGGCTGGCCGTCACGTCTGTACCTCTCGGGCAGGTGATACGATAGGTGCCGGCGCGGTTGATGGCACTCTCCATTGAAGCATTGACCCGTTGAAGAATTTCATAGTGGTTTCGGGCAAACGGATCTGCAAGATAGTCGATGTCCGGCAGGTAGCACATGGCCTTGCGGCCCTCGCCCGGCAGGGAGCAGAATCTCAACTGGTCCCCGAGACGGGCCACGAAAATGGTACTGGAGGCCCGCTGCATTGCGTTGGACACCGTCTCGGGGAAGTCCTCGGGGCCATTTGTGTCAGGTGCGATCACGACTTCTGCTTGTGCACCGAGGCCAAGGGCCGCTTCGGCAATGAGCTCGCAAACCGACTTGTCATAATACGCCTCATCACCGTCCTCGCCGACGATCAGAAGTTTTTCGCCAGGTTTTATTCCGGCGCAATTGACAAGCAGATTGCGTGCGCCTTCGCGGGCAAGCAGCAGCCTTTGCTGCGCGGTCATGCCATCTGAGATCACAGAAGGATTAGGCATCGGTCTTCCTTCATTCTGCAGCGATGGACTTGCTGTCAACGTCGACGTCTGCTCCAAGCTTGTCCGCCATGTAGAGGAGGAAATCCCATATTGTGCCTTCATAGTCAGCCGGTGCAAGAGGGCCATGAGAAAAGTGACGGGTCTTCAGAGCCTTCTGCAAGGTTTCAAGTTTTTCCCGGTCCTCGCTGTTCACGTCCTTGATAAGCTGCACATAGGCCTGCACCTCGGCGCTGTCGGGATCATCGCGAAAACCCGCCACGCCCCAGCGAACGCCGACGTGATCAGGGCCCAGAGGTCTCAGGCACAGATAGAATGTGAAGTTCGGCGCCAGCGCCACCACGAAGCTTGGATACGGGCAGAACAGGATCGTGTTGCGCTTTTCATCTTCGGTGAGGTCGGGATGGTAGGGGCCACGGTCGGGAAAATGCGGTGGAAAATATGAACGATAGGCCGTGAAACCAGCTTCGCCCGGTACCTTCTTGCAAAGCGCGGTCGGGGTCATTTCATGAAGCGTTTTGAAATGCGTAGCGGAGAGGTGATAGCCCTCCATGAAGTTTTCCGTCAGGTTCTTCCAGTTGGTGTTCCACACCTCTTCATCGCTGAAAAGCAAGTTTCTAAGCTCATTGTGATAGTTTGAGACATTTGGTTGCAATCCCTTGAGGCGCTCGGCCAGGGCTGGCGCGTTGCCATCGAGATTGACGAAGATGAAGTTGTTCCAGACTTCGGTCTGAAGGTTGGGTAGCTGGCATCCAGCCTTGTCAAAACCGGCCTTCTTTTCCATGAACGGTGCGGCCAGCAACGCGCCGTCGGAGCCGTATGTCCAGCCGTGATACTGACAGGTGAACTTGCGCCTGTTGCCGCGGCCTTCGGCGACAATGTTTCCACGATGCCGGCACACATTGGACAGAACGCGGACAATGTTGTCCTGGCCGCGGGTCACCAGCAATTGTTCGTCCACCAGGTCAGTTGTGAAATAATCACCCGGATTGGCTACCTCTCCCACGTGACCCAGGCATACCCATTCCTTGCGGAAGATTTCTTCCTCCTCCAGTTCATGGAATGCAGCAGACGTGTAGAACGCCGGTGGCATGGTGCGCGCCTCATCCTCACTCAATGTCTTTAGATGTGAGAGTTCTGCTCGCAGGCTGGCGACGGTATGGAGTTCAGAACCCATTGCAATACTCGCTTTCTGGACTATATGCTGTTGAATCTGTGATCACAGTATACTAGCATGAAAAAATTGCCCGAC
>CAYRLR010000513.1:0-2839 GCA_964424975.1 uncultured Anderseniella sp. | reverse complement strand
GCTCCCGCCAAACTGGGCTGCTGCGCTGTGGGCGATGCCTGCCGGTTGTTCGAGTTGTGCGGGAACATCGAACAAATACACCCGCACATAGGCGGAAAGCCCGTTCATGGTAGCATAGGCCGTGATGCCAAGGACCAGAAAGGTCACGACGGATTTAAGATCGCCACCGCCGACGCGGGCCAGTGTGCCGTAGCCACAGGTGCCAACCAGGGACATGCCAAGGCCGAACAGAAACGATCCGAATGCAGTTGCCAGCAAGGTTGTCGGCGAGATCAGGTAAAAGCTGCCGGCAATGTCGATGACGCCGGCCTGGTCCAGTCCGAAGGTTCCGGCAATGGCCACGGCAATTGCCAGGCCCCAGGCCGAAATTCGGCCACGGCTGCCGCCCAGACAGGCATCTTCAATTGCCCCCAGTGTGCAAAACCTGCCCCAACGGGCAGCGAAGCCCAGCGCCATACCGCCAGCCAGGCCTCCTATGGCAGCGGTCGTGCCCGGGGTCAGCTCGATCATCGGTCGTTTTCTCCCTGGATCAGGGCGGGTTCTGGTTCTGATTTCCAAAAATCACAAACCTGATCACGTCTCCAAAGTGTCTGGGCAACCTTATGGGGTGTTGTGAACCCGTGTTGCTCTGGGGCCGGGCAGCTTGTGCTGCCTCTTTTCGTTATGGCTGGTGTAAACCTAGTGTGCCTGCCGGTAGTGTCCGGCACCAGTCAGACCTTTGCTTCAGCTGTTGCTGTCTTCTGCGGCGCAGAACATGTCGTACAGCACGGCAATCATCTGCTTCACGCGCTCGTCACCGATTGTATAGTAGATGGTCTTGCCGTCTCGGCGCGCGGTGACCAGCCCTTCAAGGCGCAGGCGGGCCAGTTGCTGTGAAACGGCGGCCTGGCGCGCGGACAGCAACTGTTCCAGCTCAGTCACCGTGCATTCACCTTCCGACAATCGACACAAAATGGCCAGCCGGCCTTCATGCGCCAGCGCCTTCAGAAAGTCCGACGCATCCTTGGCGCTGGACATCATGTCGTCCAGCGAGTGATCGAGTTTCAGTTGTGCATTCGGCATGGCGAGACCTTTGTGTTCCTACGATTTCGGTTCGGCAGCGCCGGAAGCATCTGCATTGTCAATTTTTGCCAGCATCTGCTGCAGCATCGGCCAGAAGAAGTGTTCGCCTGGATAGCCTCGCAGGCGGTCGACTTCGCGGCCATTGTGCCACACGACAAAAGTCGGGGTGTAGTTGGCCTTCTTTAGGCCTTTCAGGTCTACTGGCAGCGCATCATGTATGTCTACACGGCGCAGTGGCGCCAGCTTGCCTTCATCGGTCTTAGGATAGGCGACGCCGATCTCTTCGTACCATATTTTACACCAGTGACAGCCGTTCTGCTCCAGCATTATGAGCTGGGCAGCTTGCAGGCTGACTGGCGCCGATGCGAGAACGACGAAACCGAGAGTCAGGGCTGCCGACATCTCGAAGAATCTGTTGCGAAGACCTTTCATGCGTGACACCTTACAACAAATTGTAAAATTTGAATATGAACTTCTTGCAAGTTCTGTGGGAGAGTTTGGTGGACTTGGAAATCGGCTATGCAGCAGCCTTGCTGGCGGGCTTGTTGTCCTTCGCTTCACCTTGCGTGCTGCCGCTTGTGCCGCCTTATCTTTGCTTTCTGGCCGGCACATCAATCAGCGAGTTGAGCGATGAAGACATGCCGCGTGATGCCTGGCGCGCGGTGGTGCTGGCAGCAATTGCTTTTGTTGCGGGCTTCGCAACCGTGTTCGTCGCGCTGGGTGCCAGCGCCTCGTTCATTGGCAGCTTTGTAACCGACAACCTCGACATCCTGGCCAAAATTGCTGGCGTCATCATTATTGTTCTCGGTCTGCATTTCATGGGTGTTTTTCGAATTCCCCTGTTGTATCGCGACGTCAGGCTGCAGGGTCCGGCCAGAAGCGTCGGGCTTTTGGGTGCCTATGTTGTGGGGCTGGCGTTTGCCTTTGGCTGGACGCCGTGCGTCGGGCCGGTTCTGGCCGCGATCCTGTTCGTGGCAGCCCAGTCCGGTGATGCCCTGAAAGGGGCAGCCCTGCTGCTTGCCTATGCGTTGGGCATCGGCATTCCGTTCGTTCTCGCAGCGGTTTTTTTCAGGCCCTTCATGAGCCTGATGAAGCGCCATCGTCATCGCATGGGGCTGATCGAAAAGATTACCGGCGCCTTGCTGGTGCTGACGGGTATCTTGTTCATTACCGGCGGCATGTCCGCTGTGGCATACTATATGCTGGAACTTTTTCCGGGCCTGGGCGCAGTTGGATAAGGAGGAACTGAAAATGAGAATCTTGTTTGCTATTGCCGTTCTGTTTGCCGGACTTACCGGCGCAGTTGCCGCTGAAATCGGAGATGATGGCCTGCATAAGCAGACCTGGTTTGCGACCACGTTTCGCGACATCAAGGAAGATATGGCCGCTGCCAAGGCAGACGGAAAGCGTCTCGCGCTCATTTTCGAGCAGCGCGGCTGTACTTATTGCCGGCAGGTTCACGAACAGGTCCTGTCGGACCCGCAGGTGCGCGATTTCATCAAGGCCAACTACATGATGGTGCAGTACAATTTGTACGGTGATGAGGAAGTGACCGATCTTGACGGCGAGGCGTTGACCGAGAAATCCGCTGCGCGCAAATGGCGGGTGACATTTACCCCGACAATCTTCTTCATGCCCGAAGAAACCGATGGCACCAAGGATGTTGGCGCTTCCACCGTGGCTGTCATGCCTGGCGCCTTCAGGAAGGGGACGTTTCTCGACATGTTCCAGTGGGTCCACAAGAAGGGTTATGAAACAGACGAGGGTTTTCAACGCT